>JAFUUM010000394.1 GCA_017477805.1 Lachnospiraceae bacterium | reverse complement strand
GAAGCTGACATGGGTCTTGCTCACTCCGTTAAACGCGGGCAATGAAAGGGCTGCCACAAATGCTGCCACAGCCCAGGTATACAAATATGCAATTTTAGCCTTACCGGGAATAAAACTCATTCGTTTACCTAAAACAAATTATATAATATGGAAATACTGGAGCAGCGTCATGGCAAGGGATGCCAGTGCTGCCAAAAAGGTCAGGATCCCAATGGGAAGAAGTCCCTTTCCGGGACGGATCCTGCCGGTGGTCTCATATACCGCATTTTTTAACTCGCCGGACTGTTTGGCCAGTTCTTCCTGTACCACAGCCTGCACATTGCGGTAAACCTTAACGTTTTCTCTGTGTACCAGCTCTTCCGTGTCTTTCAGACGAAGATCCATGGCATCTGTTACTTCATCCATGGGAGTGCCCTCTTCTTTCAGGGCGTTAACTGTCTCACGGATCTGAGCCACTTCCGCTTTTGTCGCTTCCAATTCTTTTCGAAGTTCTTCGCAGATCGCAGCAAGCTTATTATCGGCAGCCGCCTGGTCTTTCTCTCTGCTTTCGATCTTGGAGATACTCTCATCCAAAAGCTTTGTCACCTTCTCGGCATTCTCCGTATTCTGGAGACTCTGCTTTCTGAGGTTTTCGATGGCTTCCTCATAGTTTTTCAGCTGCTCATGAAGATGCTGATTTTCCTTTGCTTCCGCCTGGGAGTTAGCTTTGATCATCTCCTGAGCGTTTTTTCTTTGTGCAAAAAGATCGATAAAACTATCCATTCTCATCTTTCCTCCGGGTTCCCATCTTTGAAAACCTTATTTAATATACCATTTCTGATCCGGTACGTAAAGAAAGCCGGCTTCTGTTTTTGTGCAATATGACGGTTTTTACTCCAAATTTTTGACACCCTATGTTCATGTTTACTATATGTTCAAGGCGTGTTCATAATTTGTTCATAATTTATGCCTATACTCATAAGTACAGAAGCAAGTGACATTAAGATAATTTTTTTCATAATAGCCCGGGCGCCGAGAGGTGTCCGGGCACTCCTCATTTTATGGGGAGTTTTTTAGTTTTCTTATGCTAGTTTTCTTTTGCGCTGGTGGAGTAGTTCTGCACTTCCTCGTTCAGCTGCAGCATGGTCTCATCCAGTTTCGCCACGATCTCGGCACATTCCACCAGTTCTTTTTTCATGTGGGCCGGAGCATTTCCTTCGAACTTGTAGTTCATCTTATGCTCCAGGGATGCCCAGAAGTCCTGAGCAACGGTCCTGATCTGGATCTCAACCTTGGCATCCACGGTCCTGTCGGATAAATACACAGGTGTGGAAACGATCATATGATAGCTCATATAACCGCTGGGTTTGGGATTCACCAGATAGTCCTTGATGGAGATCACCTTGACGTCCTTCTGTTTTCCGATGATCTCTGCAATGGTGTAGATATCGGAAGTAAAGGAGCAGATCACGCGGATGCCCGCGATGTCATTCACATACTCCACCATATTCTCCAGGTTTACCTCACGTCCCTGGCGTTTTAACTTTTTGACGATGCTCTCGGGAGTCTTCACACGGGATTTGATGTGCTCAATGGGGTTATAACTGTGCACATGCTGGAATTCCTCGTTGAGGATCTCGATCTTCGTCTCGATCTGTTTCAGTGCTGCGTTGTAGATGAGCATGAGCTCTGTCCAGTTATCTACATCGTTGCCCTGTTCGGTAAAAAATCCGTCCATTTTCCTCTTCTCTTGGGCCGGGGGCCGTTTTATCTCATCTTCGGAGTGAAATCCGGTCCCAGGTTTCCCTCTTTGTAGTGTCTGCGGCAAAGTGCCACATATTTGTCGTTAGCGCCAAGCAGGATCTGCTCGCCGGTCTTGATCACATGGCCTTCCCCATCGATACGGGTGTTGCACTGCGCTCCCTGGCCGCACCAGCAGACCGTCTTGATCTCTTCGATCACATCCGCCCAGGCAAGGAGCCAGGTGGATCCCTCAAAAGGCACTCTCTGGAAATCCGTCCGCAGTCCGTAGCAGATCACGGAGATCCCCAGGTCATCCACGATGTGGATGAACAGCTCGATATCGGACTTCTTGCAAAACTGTGCCTCATCCACAATGATGCAGTCATAGGTCCGGATCTCATCATCTGACATTTCTGTCAGATCTTCCACGAATTTACATTCTTTCGAAAGACCCATGCGGCTTGCGATCACCGCTTCCCCATCCCGGTTGTCCAGTCTGGGCTTTAACAGCAGGGCTTTCTTGCCGCGCTCGTAATAGTTGTACTCCACCATCAGCGCGTTAGCGGTCTTGGAGCTTCCCATGGCTCCGTGTCGGAAAAACAGCTTAGCCATCTTTGCTCCTTACCGTCCCATGATGGCCAGTGTTGCGCTGGTTCCAAGTCTGTTGGCACCTGCTGCCACCATGCTCTCGGCTTCTTCTGCGGTATGGATGCCGCCGGATGCCTTAACGCCCAGTTCTTCGCCTACGGTCTTACGCATCAGCGCAACATCCGCTGCGGTAGCACCGCCGGTGGAGAAACCGGTGGAGGTCTTTACGAAGTCTGCACCTGCTTCTTTGGAAAGTTTGCAGGCTCTTACCTTTTCTTCTTCGGTAAGAAGGCAGGTCTCGATGATGACTTTCAGGTGAGCCTCACCGCATGCTGCCTTTACGGCTTTGATATCCTCAAAGACAACACTGTCGGAGCCTTCCTTCAGTGCGCCTACGTTGATGACCATATCGATCTCCTGCGCTCCGTCTTCTACTGCGATCTTGGTCTCGGCAGCCTTTGCGCGGGTGGACATCTGTCCCAGAGGGAAGCCCACAACGGTACAGGTCTTAACATCGGAGCCCTTCAGTTTTTCTGCCACATGTGCGGTGTAATAGGAATTACAGCACACGGAAGCAAAATCGTTAGCCAACGCCTCGTCGCAGATCTTGTCGATCTGCGCGGTGGTGGCGTCTGCTTTCAGTAAGGTATGATCAAATAATTTCGAATTTAACATATTTATTCCTCTTATCTGTTCTAAGCTTATCTTGCCTTGGAGTAAGGCTTACCGTTGGCCGCAGGCACTCTTGCGGTACCGACAAAGAGTACCAGTGCCAGGATGGTCACGATGTAAGGGATCATGGAGATCAGGTTCGGGGATACGGTGTTGCTGGTGGTTGCCAGCACTTTGATTCCGTTGCAAAGACCGAACAGCAGGCATGCCCACATGGCTCCCTGAGGTTTGAACTTACCGAAGATCACGGCTGCGATAGCCATGAAGCCCTGACCTACTATAACGATAGGTCTGAACTGGCTAACGGTTGCCAGGGTAACGTAAGCGCCGCCAAATCCGGCAAGGAGACCGGAGAGGATCACGCAGAGGTATCTTACTCTGTATACGTTGACACCCAGAGTCTCGCAGGCTTCGGGGGACTCACCAACAGCACGGAGTCTCATACCGAAACGGGTCTTGTAGAACACGAACCAGATCACTGCCACCAGGATGATGGACAGATAAGCTACGGAGTAGTTGCACAGCACGTTGTTCCAGAAAGAACCTACGGGGAACACGCCGTCAAAGAACTTGGGAAGCTTCATGGAAGCGTTCAGTGCAGGAGTATCCGTGGAGTTATCATACAGACGTTTGCAGATAAATACCGCAAGTCCGGGAGCCAGGAAGTTTACGGCCGTACCGGAGATGGTCTGGTCTGCCTGGAATGATACGCAGGCGATGGCGTGGAGCAGTCCGAAAAGGGCACCTGCAAGGCCGCCGCAAAGGAATGCGATCCAGGGATTTCCGAAAGTCAGTGCTGTGGAAGCACCTACGAAAGCACCGATGGTCATCATACCCTCGATACCGATATTTACGACACCGCTTCGCTCAGAGAAGCAGGAGCCTAAAGCCGCCAGCAAAAGGGGCGGTGTATAAGTCATCATGGCATTGATCAACAAGCCTAAATTTTTCAAGATATCCATAACTTAGTTCCCCTTTCTGCCTCTCAGGATCAATTTTTTGATCGCAGGCGCGATAGCGATAAAGAAGATGATCGTACCCATGATGATGTTAACGATCTCACTGGGTGCGTTTACAAGCGTCAGCTTGGATCCGCCGTACTTCATGGCGCCGTAGAAGAGGCCGGAGAAGATACAGCCGATGGGGTTGGAGGATGCGATCAGGGCAACGGTGATGCCCTGGAAGCCGAAGCCCTCCTGGGAGGAGAACTGGCTGATACGCTGTCCCATACCCATAACCTGGCAGGCTCCGCCGAGACCGGAGAGCATACCGGAGATAGTCAGTGCGGTAAGGATCTCTCTGTTGGAAGAGATACCGCCGTACTCTGCAGCAAAACGGTTAAAACCTACGGCCTTTAACTTATAGCCGAGGGTGGTCTTGTTCAGGATAAACGCGATGACGATGGCTGCGATCAGGGCAACCACGATGCTGAAACTTGCACCGGTTCCGAAGAAGGCTTTCAATGCCTTGTCATCGAACTTCATCAGCATGGATGCGCTCTCTGCGATGTTCTTGGTGGCTTCACCGTCGCCGTCCTTGTGGATGGCGGGGATGTTTACCAGGTAGTTGGACAGGTAGTAAGCGATCCAGTTGAACATGATGAAGGAAAGGACTTCATTGATGCCTCTCTTAACCTTCAGGATAGCAACAAACATGGACCAGATACCGCCTGCCAGTGCTGCTGCCAGAAGGCAGACCAGGATGTGCAGGGGCTTGGGCAGGTTGCAGAAGATACCCACACAGCATGCCGCCATGGAACCCACCACGAACTGACCCTCAGCACCGATGTTGAAGACGCCGGTCTGGAAAGAGAATGCAACGGAAAGACCCGTGAGGATGATGGGGGTTGCATAAACGATGGACCAGACGATGTATTTGCTCTTACCAAAGATACCGTCGGCAAGTGCGCCGAAGGTTGCGATCGGGTCGATGCCGGCGATGGCCAAAAGGACGGCACCCACAACGAAACCGATGATAATGGACAATAATGTATAGGGAATGTTGGCCTGCAGGATATGACTGAAGAGGCCAGCATTATTTTCTTTATTCTTTTTCACTGCTGTTACCTCCTGCCATCATCAGACCAAGGGCGTTTTCTTCCGCATCCTTGCCTGCTACTTTACCAACGATCTGTCCGTTGAAGATAACGTCGATCTCATCGGACAGGCTCATGATCTCATCCAGCTCGAAGCTTACGAGAAGAACGGCTTTACCTTTGTTTCTCTGCTCAACCAGATATTTATGCACGTACTCGATGGCACCTACATCCAGACCTCTGGTGGGGTTTACGGCGATGAGCACATCGGAGTCATTGGTGATCTCTCTTGCGATGATGACCTTCTGCTGGTTACCGCCGGATAAGGTTCCTGCGGGATAAGCCTCATGCTCTCTGGGACGGATATCGAACTTTTCGAAAAGTTCTGCGGCATGCTTATGGATAGCATCCTTTTTCAGCACGCCCATCTTTGAGAACTCGGGTTCACGGAAGTTCTGGAGGATCATGTTGTTCTCGTTGGAGAACTGCAGGATCAGACCGTGTTTCTGTCTGTCCGCGGGGATACTGGTAATACCGGCTTCAAAGATCTCACGGGGAGTCTTGTTAAACACTTCTTTACCATCCACCATAACGGAGCCTGCGGTACCCTTTCTAAGACCTGTCAGGATCTCAACCAGCTCGGTCTGGCCGTTTCCGTCTACGCCGGCAAGACCAACGATCTCACCTTTGCGAACCTGCAGAGAAAGGCCCTTTAAGATCTCCACGCCTCTGTAATCCAGACCATGGATATCCTCAACCTTCAGAGCAACTTCACCGGGTTCGATCTCGGCTTTTTCTACCTTGAAGTTGACCTTACGGCCAACCATCATGGAAGCAAGATCGTTCTCGTCAACGTTGTTAACGTCCACGGTATCGATGTACTTACCCTGACGGATGATGGTACAGCAGTCTGCGGATGCCTTGATCTCTTTCAGTTTATGGGTAATGAGGATGACGGTCTTACCATCCCTTGTCAGGTGACCGATGATCTCGATGAGTTCTGTGATCTCCTGAGGGGTCAGGGATGCGGTGGGCTCATCCAGGATCAGGATGTCGGCACCACGATAAAGGACCTTCAGGATCTCAACTCTCTGCTGCATGCCAACGGAGATATCCTCGATCTTTGCATCGGGGTCTACCTGAAGTCCGTACTTTTCGGACAGCTCCTGTACTCTCTTTCTGGCGGAAGGGATGTCCACCACGAGGCCCTTACGGGGTTCCATACCGAGGATGATGTTCTCGGTTACGGTAAAGGGCTGTACCAGCATGAAGTGCTGGTGCACCATACCGATACCCAGTTCGATGGCCTTTTCGGGGGAATCGATATTTACCTGTTTCCCTCCGATCTCGATCGTACCGGATGTAGGTTTGTACAACCCGTACAGAATGTTCATAAGCGTGCTCTTCCCGGCGCCGTTCTCGCCGAGGATCGCATGTACTTCCCCTTTATGAACCGTCAGATTGATCCCGTCGTTAGCCGTGAAGTCGCCGAATTTCTTGACAATATCCTTCATGGCAACAACTGTTACCGACGGATCCGCGTGGCTTTCTCTGCCCATGTCGCGTCCTCCTGAAACTTGATTTTCGTTCACGTCGTTCCGGCAAAGCCGGCGACACCGAACGCCCCGCGTTCGGACTAAAGGGCACGCTCTCGCGCGCCTTCCTTACGTACAAAAGAAGGCCCCGGACGGGCGCTCCCTCGCGTACGCACACTGCTAGTTATTGTATCATAAAACGAGCCCGATTTCTATAAAAATCAAGGCTTTCGGTGGGAAAAAGCGCAACAAAAAAAGACCGGATGGAAACCCATCCGGTCTTTCAAAAAACCTGTTTTTTACTTACTGATGATCTGTTAATCAATCATCCAGCTCGTAAACGTCGCCGTACTTAGCTTCGAAATCAGCCTTGGTCTCGGGAACTACGATCTCGCCAGCGATGATCTTAGCCTTAACATCCTCAACAGCAGCCAGAGTCTCAGCGCTCAGGTTGGTGGTGGTGGGAGCCAGGTCAACACCTGCGGTAGACAGATCGTAAGTTACAACGCCGCGCTGAAGGTTGCCTTCAACTACCTGCTTAGCAACATCGTAGCAAGCGTTATCAACTCTCTTCATAGCAGAAGTCAGGATGTGCTCAGGGTTCAGAACGCTCTGGTCGGTATCAACACCGATAGCCCAGATGTTGTTCTCTGCACAGCCATCGATTACGCCAAGACCGGTACCACCTGCTGCGTGGAAGATAACGTCAGCGCCGTTGGTTACCATGGAGGTAGCAGCGGACTTACCGATAGCGGTATCAGCGAAGGAGTTAGCGTTCTGCTGCAGAACCTTAGCATCTGCGTTAGCATCCAGAACACCGGCAACATAACCGTAACCAAACTGATGCATGGTCTCGGTAGCCATACCCAGAACGAAACCAACAGTGTTGGACTCGGTGGTCAGACCTGCAACATAACCTACCAGGTAAGAAGCCTGAGCCTGCTTGAACATAAGGCAGGTAACGTTGGGAAGGTCAGCGTTGGTTGAATCATCAATGATAGCGAAGTTTACTTCAGGATACTCGGTAGCAGCCTGTCTGGTAGCATCAGCCAGCTGATAACCTACGCAGATGATCAGGTCATATTCCTGGTCAACGAACTGCTCGATGTTGGGAGTGTAGTCAGCGTCGGTCTTGGACTCCAGATAGTTAACGGTTACGCCCAGATCTGCAGCTGCTCTCTGAAGGCCTTCCCAAGAAGTCTGGTTGAAGGAACCATCGTTTACACCACCTACGTCGGTAACCATACCGATCTTGATCTCGCCGTCGCCGGTAACGTCTGCAACTACAGACTCAGCAGCGGTCTCAACTGCAGCAACGCTCTCCTGAACGTCAGCAGCTACGGACTCAGCAGTGTTAACAGCTTCGTCAACAGTCTTCTGAGCTTCTTCGCCACATGCGGTCATGGACAGAACCATAGCGCCGCACAGTGCCAGTGCTAAAAACTTTTTCTTCATAATAAAATTTCCTCCTTGATCAATCGGGGTCATCCCCCACATTTGATACGTGACGTATTATAACCACTTTGGAAAATTATTGCAAGCGGAACGTTTCCGAAAAAGCGAAATCCCTGCAGTCCGCTGTTTTCGTGGACTGCAGGGATTTTTTATGCCTATTTTCTATAATTTTACTTGTCACCGGTGATCTTGTGCACAAGGATCTTTCCGGCACGTTTGATGGCATAGGGGCCGACCTTCTTTAACTTGTCTTCGGCCTTGCACATGTTACTTGCCGCAGGAACGTCTCTGGTCAGATGGATGGCGTCGAATTCGCACTTGGTGGTGCAGAGTCCGCATCCGATACAACGGTTGGTATCCACGGTGGTGGCACCACAGCCGAGGCATCTTGCAGCTTCCTTCTTCACCTGTTCTTCCGTCAGGACCTCACGCAGATCGTCGAAGGTCTGGGAAGCAACGCCGGCCTTCTTGCCGGGGATCTGTCTGGGTGCGTTATCAAAGCTTTCGATCTTGATATCGTCCTTATCCAGTTCGATGAATTCTCTTCTGTCTCTTGCCAGATCCAGTCTGTTTCCTTTGTGTACAAAACGGTTGATGGTCACAGCGCCTTCACGGCCGCCTGCGATGGCATCGATGGCAAAACGCGCACCGGTAAATACATCACCGCCCACGAAGATATCGGGTTCTGCGGTCTGTCTGGTGAGCTTGTCTGCGATAGCAGTACCGTTTCTGTTGAGTTCAACCTTGGTTCCATCCAGGAGATTACCCCACTGTACGGACTGTCCGATGGACAGCAGCAGGTTCTCGCAGGGGATGGTGATGGTGTCGTTCTCATCATACTTAGGGTTGAAGCGGTGTTCTTCATCAAATACGCTGACGCAGCGTTTGAAGACAACAGCCTTTACGTGACCGTTTTCTGCGATCACTTCCTTGGGGCCCCAGCCGTTCTTCACTTCAACGCCTTCTTCTTTTGCTTCTGCAACTTCATCTGCTGCAGCGGGCATTTCCTTTTCGCCCTCTAAGCAGAGCATGGTCACTTTGGAGGCACCTGCTCTTACTGCTGTTCTTGCAACGTCGATGGCAACGTTACCGCCGCCGATGACAACGGTATCGCCGTTTAAGCGGATGCTGTGATCCTGGTTGATGGTACGCAGGAAGTCCACGCCGGTCTGCACGCCTTCGGAATCTTCGCCGGGTACGCCTGCAAGACGTCCGCCCTGCATACCGATGGCAACGAAGAATGCCTTGTAGCCTTCTTCACGGAGTTTCTGGATGGTAACATCCTTACCGACTTCCACGCCGCACTTGAATTCGATACCCATCTGGCGCATTACGTCGATCTCGGCATCAATGATATCCTTCTCCAGTCTGTAGCTGGGGATACCGTTCATCAGCATACCGCCGGGACGTTTTTCTTTTTCAAATACGGTTACGGGATAACCGTCTCTTCTTAAGAAGTAAGCAGCGGAAAGTCCGGCAGGGCCGGCACCGATGACAGCAACTTTGTACTCATCGGACCACATACCGCCATCGTGCTTCTCGCACAGAGGTACATAGCGGTTCTCTTTCTTAAGATCCAGGGAAGCGATGAACTTCTTGATCTCGTCGATGGCCAGCGGCTGATCCACGGTACCACGGGTACAAGCATCCTCACAACGTCTGTTGCAGACTGCGCCGCAGATGTAAGGCAGGGGGTTATCCTGCTTGATCAGTTTCAGAGCATCTTCATATCTGCCCTCTGCTGCCATCTTGATGTAACCCTGTACGGACAGGTGTACGGGACAAGCGGTCTTACAAGGAGCCGTACCGGTCTCGTAGCAGTTGATCTTCGCATCATCGCGATAGTTGTAGTTCCACTTATCGGGTCCCCACTTCTTTGCATCAGGCAGTTCGGTCTTGGGATACTTCACTTCCGTACCGTCTTTCTTGCAAAGCTTCTGGCCCAGTTTTGCCGCACCAACGGGGCAGACTTCCACGCACTTACCGCAGGCTACGCACTTTTCTTTTTCCACGTGTGCGCGGTATGCGGATGCGGACATATTGGGGGTATTGAACAGCTGAGAGGTTCTCAGGGCGTTACATACGCCGGGTGCACAGTTACAGATGGCAACAATCTTGCCTTCACCGTCGATATTGGTGATCTGGTGCACATAGCCGTGGCGTTCTGCTCTCTCAAGGATCTCATAAACTTCTTCTTTTGTAATGTAATGACCGATACCGCGGCTGTCCATGTACTCCGCCATATCGCCCATACCGATACAGTAATCACCGCGGATCTCACCGCTTCCCTCGCCGCGTATTGCCTGCTGTTTTCTGCAGGAGCACTCGGAGATACCGTACTTATCGTACATGTCGATCCAGCGGGACAGATGCTCCACGGGAACGGACTTGTTCTCAAGGTTGATGGCCTTTTCTACGGGAATAACGTGCATACCGATGCCTGAACCGCCGGGAGGCACCATCTGGGTGATCCCCGCAAGAGGCAGCTGGGTCATAAGGTTAAAGAAGGTTGCAAGCTGAGGGAATTCATCCGTCAGTTTGTCCTGCATCATCATGAACTCTGCGGAACCGGGTACGAAGATGGGCAGTTCGTACTGTTTGTGCTTATCGGGAGTTTTGGCGCGGTTCATCTCGATGATACCGATCCATTTCAGGCGTTCCACCATCTTCTCGGTGTCTTCGATGGACATGTTGTTCATCTTCGCCAGTTCTTCGATGGAATAGGGCACACGGGTCTTCTTGAAGTTTAAGAGGAACTTCACCTGTTCCTTATTGAAGATCATATCCAGCATCCAGTACTCGGGATCGTGGTTATTGATCTTGTTAGTCAGTTTCTTAACATAGCGGTCGGTGATAAGTTTAGCCAGCTCCAGGACCAGTTTCTCTTTCTCGGGGTCCTCCGCTTTGTAATTGGGATCCTGCCAATAATCGTTCTCATTGATCATGGGATCGCCGATCTTCCATTCTTTCATTGTTTTTGCCATATCAGGCCCTACTTGTTCTAATGTAAATTCCCCCATTATGTTTCGATGCTATTTCATGTTCTCTTTCGAAGTGACACGTTCATCACTTTAACAGATTTTGGTAGATCTCCGCAATAACTTTGTTGACTTTTTCTCCGCGTTCTTTGCCAAGACCCTGCATCAGGCGGTTTTTGAAGTCACTTTCCGCGGTGGCTTTCAACATGATGTTGTAGATCAGGGTGTACTCCGTGGGTTTTAAGTCCAGATCCTTCACTGCCGCCCGGACACGTTTGCGGGTGGATTCGGCGATAGAGCTGATACCTCTCTGTTGAAGAAGGCCGCCCTTTTTCTGTTTCTCGGGTTCCTGCTTCTTGGGCTCGGGCTTCTGTGCTTCCTGCTTCTTCGGCTCGGTCTTCTGTGCTTCCGGCTTCTTGCTGCCGGTCTCCGTAATGCTGCCGGTCTTGCCACCCTTGCTGTTTTTGCTCTTCTTGACGCCCTTGCCGTTCTCTTTCTTCTCTGCTTTTTTCTCCGCTTTCTTCTCAGTTGTTTCGATGGCGCTCTGCTGGCGGCAGGTGTACTTTCTTCCGAAGTAGGTCTGGCCGTTCCAGAAATCCACCAGGGAGGCAAAGCCCTTATCCTCGCTGACGATGACAAAATCCGTGTCCGCGCCCCGGCCGGCCATGAGACCGCAGACTGTGGAGAGCTGGAAGTCCAGGTAGTTTTTGCCTGTGTTCATGCATTTAAAGTAGAGGATGTTCACACCGCTGGAGGTAAGCCCCGCCATGGTGTCGATGGTCAGGCTCTGGGCGGTCTCGCTGTACAGCAGGCAGACCGTATCGGTCTTTGCCAGCTTCTCGAGACCCTTCATGCCCTTCTCGTGGACATTCTCGTAATCAATATAATAAATTGACATGCGTGTCGTTTCCTTTCTTGCCGCAATCTATGCTTTTTTCTCTTCAGGTCTCGGAAGCAGGAAGGCTTCCATGTCCGTCAGGATGGCTTCGATGGTATGCAGCAGGTTTTCTTCATCTTTATCCGGCAGTCCGGTCTTCCGGTAGCCCATCAAAAAGGCAGGGGCGCCCTTTGTCTGGACCGCGATCTTTCTGCCGTATTTTTTCAGAAGTTCGGGCACGCCCTCGATGCGGAGTTTCGCACCGGGGTCCATGGTAAAGGAAAGGTTTCCGTCTTTTCCTTTGATCTCCGTAATGTACAGTCTCTTTCCCCGGATCCTGATCATAGAGATCCGAAGCAGATGTTCCACGCTGACGGGGATCTGGCCGAAACGGTCTAAAAGCTCGTCCCGCATATCGTCGCATTCTTCGAAGGACGCCAGAGATGCGATGCGCTTATAGATATCCAGTTTCTGTTCTTCGTTTAAGATATATTCCGGCGGGATGTAAGCGTCGGCCTCGATCTCCACCGTGGTGGAGGACGCTTCCGCTACTTCTTCGCCCTTTAAGTTCTTCACGGCTTCGCTGAGCATCTTGCAGTACAGGTCGTAACCCACTGCTGCCATGTGACCGTGCTGTTCCTGGCCCAGGAGGTTTCCGGCGCCGCGGATCTCAAGGTCTCTCATGGAGATCTTGTAGCCACTGCCAAGATCCGTGAATTCCCGAATGGCCGCAAGACGCTTTTCCGCCACTTCCTTTAAGATCTTATCCCTCTTATACAGGAAGAATGCATAAGCGTTCCGGTTGGATCGTCCCACACGTCCCCGGAGCTGATACAGCTGGGAAAGCCCCATTCGCTCGGAGTCGTGGATGATGATGGTGTTGGTGTTGGGAATGTCCAGACCGGTCTCGATGATGGTCGTTGTCACAAGGACATCGATCTCTCCGGCGATAAAGGCCAGCATGATCTTTTCCAGTTCCGCTTCCTTCATCTGGCCGTGGGCGAAGGCAACGTTTGCTTCCGGTACCAGTTTGGATACCCTTGCCGCCACGTCGGCGATGTTGGCCACGCGGTTATACAGATAGTAAACCTGGCCGTCTCTTGCCAGTTCCCTGCCGATGGCTTCCCGCACCAGCTCTTCGTTGTACTCGCAGACAAAGGTCTGGATGGGCTGGCGGTCCTGAGGCGGTTCTTCCAGGATGCTCATATCCCGGATGCCGATGAGGCTCATGTGGAGCGTTCTCGGGATGGGGGTTGCAGTCAGCGTCAGGACATCCACGTTCTGGCGCATCTTTTTGATCTTTTCCTTATGGGTCACGCCGAAGCGCTGTTCCTCATCGATGATCAGAAGTCCCAGGTCCTTAAAGGCCATGTCCTTAGACAGGACTCTATGGGTTCCGATGACGATATCCACCCGTCCGGTCTTACAATCTTCCACCGTCTTTTTCTGCTCCGCCGCCGTCCGGAAACGGGACATGAGGGCGATCTTCACAGGGAAGTTTTTCATTCTCTGGACAAAAGTGTTGTAATGCTGCTGCGCAAGGATGGTGGTGGGAACAAGAAAGACAACCTGCTTGTTTTCCTGCACCGCCTTAAAGGCCGCACGGATAGCAACTTCCGTCTTACCAAAGCCAACGTCACCGCAGATCAGACGATCCATGATGCGGCTGCTTTCCATGTCTTTCTTGGTATCCTCAATGGCTTTGATCTGATCTTCCGTCTCTTCAAACGGAAACATCTCTTCAAATTCTTTCTGCCATACCGTATCTTCGCCGTAAACGAAGCCGTTCATCTCGCTTCGCGCGGCATAGAGGTTTACAAGATCCTGAGCAACGCCGCCAACGGCCTCACGGACTTTGGATTTGGTTCGACCCCATTCCTGGCCACCCAGCTTATTGAGCTTGGGCTTTTTCGCATCGGCGGAGGCATACTTCTGGACACACTCCAGGTTCGTTGCAAGGACATAGAGGATTCCGCCGTCCCGGTACTCGATGCGCATGTAGTCCTTGACCACGTGGTCGATCTCCACCTTCTCGATGCCCTGGTAGACGCCGAGGCCGTGGCTTTCGTGGACCACATAGTCCCCGACTTTTAAGTCGTCAAAGTTCCGGATCTTTTCACCGCCCCGGAATTTTGCTTTTTTCTTCTTTTTGGCTTCCGTCTTAAAAATGTCGCTCTCGGAGATCACGACATACTTTAAGGCGGGGTAAGCAAATCCCTTGAGGATCCGCCCGTAATAAAGTTCGATCTCACCGGGCTGCAGTTCCCGGTCGGGGTCCTAGGTATAAAATGCCGGCAGGTCCTCATCCCGCAGATCCTGAGCAAGT
>JAFUUM010000393.1 GCA_017477805.1 Lachnospiraceae bacterium | reverse complement strand
TCTCCTTCGGTGCGGTGTCCGCATTTACGAGTACACCCCCGGATTTTTGCATAGCAAGCAGTGTATCTGCGACGGTAAGCTTGCGTCCTGCGGAACCGTCAACCTGGATTTCCGCAGCTTTTATCATCACTTCGAGAACGGTTGTCTCCTCTATGGCTGCGATGCCATCAAGGATATGAGAGCGGACTTTGAAAAACTCTTTGTGGACAGCCGGGAGATCTCGGATCAGTATGTCAGCATGGCGCCCGTTGTCGTCAGGATCGAGCAGGCGGTGATGCGCCTGGTGGCAGGCCTGCTGTAAGAACAGTTCAAGAGATGTAAAAGGGAAAGGTTTTTTGTTTTGAAGAAGTTATTGAAGATCGGAATTTGGAAAGAGCGTTTGGGATTATGTCTTATCGCTGTTTTGTTGGGAGCCCAGATGTTTGCAAGCGGCTGCGGCTGCGGTACGGTCAAGACCGCGGAGCATGCGGAAAGCGAAGCAGTTGTGGCGGAAGTTGCCAAAGAAAGTACGGAAACCGCGACGGAAGCGACGGAAACCTCAACGGAAGCGACGGAAACCGTGACGGCAGAGAGTACGGAAGAAAGTCAGACAGAGACGGTAGAGATAGAGTCCGTGGAAACGGAGACTGTGGAAACGGAGACTGTGGAAACGGAAACCGCTGTGACAGAAAACACCGAGGCAGCGTCGGAAGCGGCGGAAAGTGCGGATGGGAAGGCGAATACCGCTGAGAACGCGGAGAATTCCGCAAACGAAGAACAGGCGACTGCAGATCAAACGACGGATAACGGAAATGCCACCGGAGATGCATCTACTACGACCGACAACACTTCCGCCTCGGACCAAACCCAGGCAGTTGACGACTCATCTGCAAACACCGACGCCTCCCAGATCGTGACATCCTCCGGCGTAGTTACCGGCGGACACATTGTCTGCATCGACCCCGGTCATCAGCTTCGGGGAGATAACACCAAAGAACCCAACGGCCCCGGATCCACGGTGATGAAAGCCCGTGTAACGGGAGGAACCACAGGGACAACAACGGGAGTTCCGGAGTACGTGCTGACCCTGCAGATCGGCCTGGCCCTTCAGACGGAACTGCAAAACCGAGGCTATACGGTTTACATGACCCGCACCACCCATGATGTGAACATCAGTAACGTGGAGCGGGCACAATTTGCCAACAACATGGGAGCGGAGATCTGCGTCCGGCTTCATGCCGACGGCGCAAACAGCAGCAGCGCAAGCGGCGCATCCACCCTTTCTCCCAGTGAGGGTAACCCCTACGTCAGCGCTCTTGCCGCCCAGAGTTATACCCTGAGCAGCCAGGTCCTCAGTGCATACTGCAATGCAACGGGGATGAAGAACCGGGGCGTCAGCTTAAACGACACCATGACGGGGATCAACTGGTGCCTGATGCCCGTGACCATTTTGGAAATGGGCTTTATGACAAATCCCACCGATGACCGCAACATGCAGGACCCCGCCTATCAGGCAGCCATGGTCCAGGGCATTGCCAACGGCATCGACGCCTATTTTGGTTATTAAACAGATCAGATATTTACATGAGTACATTACGAGACGATTTACAATCCTATAGCGACAGCGGCATCTACCCCTTTCACATGCCGGGGCACAAGCGGATCTGCAAACCCGTTCCAGAACTTCCTTATGAAACGGACGTGACGGAAGTGGAGGGGACGGACGATCTTCATCATGCCGACGGGATCCTGAAAGATGCCATGGACAGGGCAGCAGCCCTTTGGGGTGCGGATCGCAGTTTTTTCCTGGTGGGAGGCTCCACCTGCGGAAATCTTGCGGGGATCACCGCTATGGTGCCCTACGGCAGTGAAGTGATCTGTCAGAGAAATGCCCACCTGTCTGTCTTTCACGCCATCGAACTCTGGGGCCTGAAAGCCCACTGGCTGCAGCCGGAAGAAGTCACGCTACCGGATGGGACCCTCCTTTGCGGAAGCGTGGATCCGAAGAAAGTCAAAGAGCTCCTTGATAAGCACCCGGAAGTAAAGGGCGTGATCCTGACAAGTCCCACCTATGAGGGCGTGATCTCCGATGTAAAGACCATCACGCAGATCTGTCATGAAAGAGAAAACCCCATTCCCCTTCTTGTGGATGAAGCCCACGGCGCCCATCTGGGACTGTTTGGAGAAAAAACAAAAACCGGCGAAGCATATGGCTTCCCCAAAGGATCCGTGGCAGCAGGTGCGGATCTTGTGATCCAGAGCCTTCATAAAACCCTGCCGTCCTTAACCCAGACCGCCATCCTGCATTTGCAGGGAAGGCTGGTGGAAGCGGATGCGGTGGAAGAAAAGCTTTCCGTATTTGAGACCAGCTCCCCCTCTTATCCCTTAATGGAATCCATTGACGGTTGTGTGGACTGGCTTGTAAAAGAAGGAAAGAAAGCCTTTGAAACCTGGGCAGAAAACATCTTCGCCTTCCGGGAAGCCGCAAAAGATCTGACAAAACTATCGATTTTTGCCGGGGATGCCCATGAACAGGGCGTGTTTGCATATGATCCCGGAAAAATGTATATTACCTGTGGAAAAAGTTCCGTAAACGGAGTAGAGTTAGGAAGATGCCTTCGGGAGCGTTTTCATCTGGAAACGGAAATGGCCACCGCAAATGCTGTGCTTGCCATGACATCTCCCGCGGATCCGAAGGAAGCCTATGACCGGCTTTCCATTGCCCTGCATATCATCGATTCCGAATTGGAAACAAAAGCGGAGAGCGGCAGCGAGATGAACCCGGCCACGAGAAGCTTTCCGGCCAACACTGACGCAAGCACCGCAGTCGATACCGTTGACACCGCCATCACCATCGCGGAAGCCATGCGTGGCCCGAAGGAAGAGATCTCCTTACAGGATCCTGCACTGGAAGGCAGGACCATAGCGGAGTATCTGTTCTGTTATCCTCCGGGGATCCCGCTGCTTGTCCCGGGAGAAGTGGTCCCGGCCGGTTTTGCGGATCGGATCAAAACCCTGGAAGAACAGGGCCATATGGAAATCAGAAGAAAAAGACAAGACGGCATTCTTTGCCGGAAACAGTATTAAGTTAGAAGAAAGTCAGAAGGAAAAAAGATGTATAACAACGTATTAAAATATCTGAATAACATCGTAACAAAGAAGCCGGATAAGGTGGCATTCTCCGACGGAGAAACAGACCTGACCTTCCGTCAGATCTATGACAGCAGCCGAAAGATCGGTACCTATCTGGATCAGCAGAAGATTTACAAAAAGCCCGTTGTGGTCTTTATGAAAAAATCTCCGGAAGAAGTTGCAGCCTTCTTTGGCGTCGTCACCGGCGGATGTTTTTACGTGCCCATCGATGAGGAGATGCCTGTTACGAGAGTGCAGCTGATCCTGGATAATGTGTGCTCTCCCTTGGTGATCTGCGATGAGGATACTTTAGAGCTGACTTCCCGCTTTGACTTAAAGGGCGGCAAGACCGTTTTATATTCGGATCTTCAGAAGGTGGATGTTGATGATGCGGCAGTCACCGCCATCTACGAAAAAGCCATCGATACCGATCCCATTTATATCGTATTTACTTCCGGCTCTACCGGAATCCCCAAGGGCGTCTGTGCCTGCCACAGATCCGTCATCGATTACATCGAGCAGCTTTCCGAGATCCTGAACCTGGGAGAAGATACCGTATTCGGAAACCAGTCTCCCCTGTATTTCGATGCCTGCCTGAAGGAGCTGTATCCCACCCTGAAGTTTGGTGCCACCACCTATCTGATCCCCAAGAGCAAGTTCTCCATGCCCACCACGCTGGTGGAGTATCTGAACGAGCACAAGATCAATACCATTTGCTGGGTGGTTTCCGCACTGACCATGGTCAGCGCTTTCGATACCTTCAGCACCGTAAAACCCGAGTATCTCCATACCGTGGCCTTTGGATCCGAGGTTTTCCCCGTGACCCAGTTCCTGCGCTGGAGAGAGGCACTGCCTAACGCAAGCTTTACCAACCTTTACGGACCCACGGAAGGTACCGGCATGTGCTGTTTCTTCCGTATGGAAAAGGATCCCAAGGAAGGAGAACCCATCCCCATCGGCAGACCTTTCCCCAACCGTGAGATCCTGCTGTTCAAGGAAGACGGCAAGACCCTGGCGGGAGAAGGTGAAGAGGGTGAGATCTGCATCCGCGGCACCAACCTGACGCTCGGATATTACAACGATCCCGAGCGCACGGCGCAGGCCTTTGTCCAGAACCCCTTGAATACCGCTTATCCCGAACTGATCTACAAGACCGGTGATATCGGAAAGTACAATGCGGAGGGACAGCTTGTTTTCGTGTCCCGTAAGGATTACCAGATCAAGCACATGGGTCACAGAGTGGAACTGGGCGAGATCGAAGTCGGCGCAGACCGTATTTCGGGCGTTCGCATGTCCGCCTGCATCTATGATTCCGAAAAGAAGAAAATTGTGCTATATTATATTGGCGATTTGGAAAAAGAAGAAGTTTCAAAGGAACTGAAAACCATGTTCCCCCGTTACATGATCCCCGGCAGGATCTTCAAGATCGATGCCATGCCCTTTACGGCCAACGGCAAGATCGACAGAAAGACCCTGAAGGCAAATTACGAAGCGGGCAAATAAGGAGAAAATTACTATGGACGAATTACTGGAAATCTTAAAAGGCATTCACGACGACGTGGATTATGAGACCGAGGAGCACCTCATCGACGAAGCAATCCTGGACTCTCTGGATATCGTGGATCTGATCACCCAGATCGGAGACACATTTGGCGTGACCATCACCGCGAAGGACATCCTGCCGGAGAACTTCAACTCCGCAAAAGCGATGTATGCGCTGATCAGCCGTCTGGAGGAAGAGTAAGGAAATGGTCTTTACCTCCTATGCATTCCTGGGCTTTCTGGCGCTGGTCTTCTTAGGATATTATGTGATACCGAAAAAGTGGCAGGGCATGTTCCTGCTGCTTGCAAGTCTGATCTTTTATGCCTTTTCCGGCATTACCAATCTGGCCTATATCCTGGCGGTAACGCTCATCACTTACTTTGGGGCGTTGCAGATCGGAAAAGTGCATGAAACCCAGAAGGCGTATCTGAAAGCCAACAAAGAAACGCTGGATAAGGACGCCAAGAAGAAATACCGGGAAGAAAAAACAAAGCTCCGC
>JAFUUM010000392.1 GCA_017477805.1 Lachnospiraceae bacterium | reverse complement strand
TTCTTTAAATTTCTTGTGGTTAAATGTGGTCTGTGAAACAAGACAGACTTCTTCATTTTCCTTGAAGGTCAGCTTCGCTGCCTGCTCAGGATCCTCAATACACACGGTTTCACCGTCACACCAGCCCATGATTCCCTGCACTTCCGGGTGTGTGGGGTTACCGACGATCAGGATCTTTTTCCCGAGTCTGCTCTCCTTTTCCACAATGTTATGGATCTTCTTAACAAAGGGACAGGTAGCATCCACCACGGTAAGCCCCTTATTCTGAAGTTTCTCGTAAACAGACCGCTCCACTCCGTGGGATCTTATGATCACAATGCCATCACCCTGCAGGTTTTCCATATCTTCCGGGGTTTCAAGCACTTTAACGCCCTTTTTTGCCAGATCTTCCACCACCTGTTCATTGTGGATGATGGGGCCGTATGTATAGATGGGAAGGGTCTTTTTCCCCTCCGCTGCAGCTTTTTCCTGTTCCCGGATCTGTTCATAGACCGTTTCCACGGCCCGTTTTACTCCGAAACAAAAACCTGCCGACTTTGCAAGTACTACTTCCATAACATCTTCCTTCTAATTCCGATCAGCTGCGTTCCTTTGCCAGTTCCAGGATGCGATCGATGACTTCCTGAATGGTCATATCGGAACTGTCTACGAGTACAGCATCCTCTGCCTGCTTTAAGGGAGAGACTTCTCTGGTCATATCCCTGTGATCCCGGTCCCGGATATCGGCTTTGATCTGCTCCAGATCGCAGTCTACGCCTTTTTCCGTCAGTTCCTTATATCTTCTGTCCGCTCTGACTTCCACGCTGGCGGTAAGATAAACTTTTAACTGTGCCCCGGGAAGAACAACGGTACCGATGTCCCGGCCGTCCATGACCACATTTTCAGTAGCGGCCAGTTTCTGCTGGAGTTCCACCAGTTTTTTCCGAAGATCTCCGTTTACGGAGGTGGCGGATGCCATGTTACCCACTTCCTCGGTACGGATCAGGCCGTTTACGTTCTCACCGTTCAATAACACCACCTGTTCTCCGTTTTCGTATTTAATGGAAATGTCGGCATCCTGGGATCTTTTACCGACGCTTTCCTGATCCTCGGGAGAAACTCCCTCCCGGATCAGAAAAAGTGCCATGGCACGATACATAGCACCTGTGTCCACATAGATGTATCCCAGTTTTGCGGATACCTGTTTTGCGATGGTACTCTTTCCTGCTCCCGCAGGTCCGTCAATAGCAATATTAAAACTCATCAGAAATATCCTCCGTCATGTTTGATCTTAAAAAGGGATCTTTTCTCCCGCCAGGTGTCCCGTGGACCAGGCAATCTGCAGATTAAATCCTCCCGTATACGCATCCACATCCAGAACCTCTCCGGCAAAATACAATCCTCTTATGATTTTTGACTCCATGGTAGACGGATTGATCTCGTCTACACGGACTCCTCCGTGGGTAATGATGGCTTCATTGTAACCACGTGTTTTTAATATGGTCATGGGCAGGTGTTTGATCAGATGCCCAAATGCTTTTCTTTCTTCCGCAGAAATACTGCCTGCTTTTCTATCGCCTTCGATCCCCGACAGTTCCACCATAACGGAAGTCATTTTACCGGGGAATAAAGGTCTGACTGCGTTCTCAAAGGACTTCTGGCCGTTTTCCGTCAGTTCACGGATCAGGCGCTTATCCAGAGTCTCCGGATCCAGCGCAGGCTTTAGATCCAGCTCCAGGCTTGCTGTACTGCTCTCTTTTCCGGCATAAACGGAACTGGCAGATAAGACCAGAGGACCGCTGACGCCGAAATGGGTAAAGAGCATCTCGCCCTGTTCTTCGTAGCAGACCTTACCGCTGCAGATAAGCTTTAAGCCAACATTCTTCAGAGAAAGTCCCTGGAGCTGTTTGCACCAGCCCTCTTTGATCTCAAAAGGGACCAATGCCGGACGGTCCGCAGTCAGCTTATGTCCGGCCTCTTTTGCCATGCGAAATCCGTCCCCGGTAGAGCCCGTTGACGGATAAGATAAACCACCTGTTGCGATAACAACAGCGTCTGTATTCAGGATTTGACCTTTTTCCAGTTTGACACCCGTAACGACGCCATCCTCGATCTTCAGGCCTAAAACCTTTGTGTTAAGCATAACTTTAACAAAGCACTGCTCCATTGCTTCTGCAGTGCTTTGGTGATATCGGA
>JAFUUM010000391.1 GCA_017477805.1 Lachnospiraceae bacterium | reverse complement strand
TCTTCTCGCTGCCTTGAGGCCGTACTTCTTTCTTTCTTTCATACGAGGGTCTCTGGTGAGGAAGCCGTTAGCTTTCAGAGTAGGTCTGTACTCGTTGTCAACGGTCAGCAGAGCTCTTGCGATACCGTGTCTGATAGCGCCGGCCTGACCTGTGGTGCCACCACCCTTAACGTTTACTACTACGTCGAACTTCTCGGTAGTCTCGGTAGCTACGAGGGGCTGACGAACGATCACCTTCAGAGTCTCAAGACCGAAATACTCGTCGATGTCTCTCTTGTTGATGGTGATTGCGCCCTTACCGGGTCTTAAATATACTCTGGCAACAGATTTTTTTCTTCTGCCTGTGCCGTAAAAATTCTGAGTTGCTTTAGCCATGATCTATTCTCCTTTCGTACTCTTTAGAATTCCAGTGTCTCGGGCTTCTGTGCAGCGTGCTTGTGGTCAGGTCCAGCATACACATAAAGCTTCTTGTACATCTGTCTGCCTAAAGGTCCCTTGGGGAGCATGCCCTTTACTGCAAGCTCGATCACTTCTTCGGGCTTGGTAGCCAGTTTCTCTTTCAGAGTAACGGACTTCATACCGCCAACGTAATCGGAGTGATGATAGTAAACTTTCTCGTTCAGCTTCTTACCGGTTACTTTGATCTTCTCAGCGTTCACAACGATCACATAATCACCGGTGTCGATGAAAGGTGTAAAGATTGCTTTGTTCTTACCTCTCAGAACCTTGGCTACTTCGGAAGCCAGACGGCCGAGAGTCTTATTGGTAGCATCTACAACATACCATTTTCTCTCAATGGCATTTGCGCTAGGCATAAATGTGCTCATGATAATTCCTCCATATATACTCAGTACACTGATCCATTTCCATAAGGTGATACGGATGTCCGGGCCGCTTGCCTTACTTCCCTGGATGATCTATCTCAACGCATCCACCGGGGCTTTGGTGTGATGCAGAATGAGGCCGTTTCAGCGCGGGCATAGTACTCCCGTGGGCTGTCACAGTTAAACATTGTATAATATGACTTTCCCGTTGTCAACAGGAATCTGTGGCTTTTTAAAGGAATTCGTACTTTTCCAGCACAAGTCCCTTGGCCGGGGCCGTAGGGCCTGCTGCCTGTCGGTCACAGGCGTTAATGATACCGGGGATGTCCTCGGGAGCGATCCTGCCGGATCCCACTTCCAATAAGGTCCCTGCAATGATCCGGACCATATTATATAAGAAGCCGTTACCCTGCACGTGGATGATGATATGCCTGCCTTCTTCGATAACCTCGCAGTTATAGATGGTCCGGACAGTTGTCTCCGTCTGGCCTCCCGCACTGCAGAAGCTGGCAAAATCATGCTCTCCGATAAAGTGCTCTGCGGCTTTTTTCATCCCTTCCACATCAAGGTCCCAGTAGATATGGGTCCGGTACCGCTGATACAGGGGATCGGGAATGGGGCCGTGATCGATGTGATACTCATAAGTCTTACGGCTTGCGCAGTGCCGGGGATGGAAATCCTCTTCCACCTCGGAAGAAGCCACCACCCGGATCTCCGGCGGAAGCTTGCTGTTTAAGGCATAATAAAACTTCTCCCCAGGAATAGGGGATCCCGTATCAAACACGGCGATATTGCTCCGTGCATGGACTCCCGCATCCGTCCTGCTGCCCCCGATAAGGGTCACATCCTCGCCCGTTACCTGAAGGATGGCTTCTTTCAAAACGCCTTCGATGGTGGGGGCATTATTCTGGATCTGATATCCGCTGTAATCCGTTCCATCATAGGCGACGGTCAATTTGATCCTCTTCATCTTCTACCTTTATCTGTCACCGCCGGGCCGCACGCTCGCCGCCTCAGTGCTTATTTCCGCCTGCTGCCGATCCGGAAGCATACGCTCTTTCCATGATACTTTCGTACCATCTTGATCACGTACCAGATCACCGCCAGGACCGCAAACAGGATAGAGGCCTTGATCATCCCTTTGATATGAAACTGCAGATAAGAAAGGGTCACAAAGCTGATGATGAGCAGCATGATCATCATCCATCCAAAGGCGCCGACGGCGGTCAGAAAAAAGAAGACCACGTCATAGATCACATCGTCCGCATAATAATCATATTTCTGCTCATTTTGCGATTCTGTTTGCATAATCAAATACCGGATAGCCTTTTGGGTCGTAAACGACCTTCATCAGCATGGTGTGTCTGTTGGGATCATAGAGGGGATCTCCCTGAATGGTCTCATAGGTCCTTGCGTGATAAACGCAGACATCCGTTCCGTCGGGAAGCTTTGTAAAGCTGTTGTGGCCGGGGCCGAAAAATCCCTTCTCGGCATCGGTGGTCAAAACAGGCTTCTTTTCTTTGACCCAGACACGGGGATCCAGAAGATCCTCATCCTCGCCGACGGAGAGCATCCCCATGCAATAGCAGGCTCCCGTAGCGCTGGCGGAATAGGTCAAAAAGATCCTGCCGTCATGCTTTAAGATCGCGGGACCTTCGTTCACCCAGATGTCCACCCGTTCCCAATCATAGTCGGGAGTTGTAAGGAGCACCTGAGGCGTGGAAAGCTTTAAGGGTGTCTCCATCTTCGCGATATAGAGGTTGGAGATCCCAACGCCTGCTGCCACTTTTTCCGCCCAGACATAATACCTGGTTCCATGATTCTCAAACACCGTGGAGTCCAGCGAAAAGCCGCGGAAGGAATAGATGTCGTCGTCACTGCACTGTATCATGCCCCGTTCGATCCAAGTGTCCTTTACGGGATCGGGACCGGTGCATTCCAGCACATAGGGGCGCAGTCTCCAGATGTCTTCCTGTCTGGAAGCCGCAAAATAAATATACCACGTTCCATCCAGGAAATGTAATTCCGGAGCCCAGATGTGTTTGCTCATATCTCCGCTCTCATGGCAGTTCCAGATGGTCACTTCCTCCGCATCCGCAAGGCTAAGGAGGGTATCGCTCTTTCGGAGAACGATCTTGTCATAGGAAGGGACAGAGGCCGTGAAATAATAAGTTTCCTCCCCATTCTCCCCTTCATGGCAGGTTACAAAGGGATCTGCCCGCTGCTCGATAAAGGGTTTGTTGTACTCCGTCAGTTTTCCGTTTCGTTCTCTTTCCATATCCAAAATCCGTCCTTATGTTATTCCTGATCCGTTACCTTGCTGCCCCAGATTGTGATCTGGGTCTCTTCTCCGAGCGCGGTAAAGGTCATAGTGTTGATATCGCTGCCCTCTTCTTCCATCATCACCGTCACTCCGTGGTACTCTTCCTCCCCAAGGGTGATGTGGATGTAAGGCGTTTCGGAAACAAGGCTCCAGCTGCCCTCCATGGCACCGGTAATGCTGCCGTCCCCGTTTAAGGTGATGCTCTGGGGTCTGTTGACTTCCAGTTTGGAGTAATTGACATTCAGAGTATGAGTGATCACTTCGTAATCCCCCGCTACCGCGGAAGCCTCATACCCGTCAGTCTTGATGCTCTCTCCGTCCGTACGGTAGGGAGCCGCCACCAGCCAGCCGTCCTCGTTCAAAAACAGCTGATGGACTTCCACATGGTGACCTTCGGTGCCGTCGGTGGTACGGGTGTGATAAATGATGTAAGCTCTGCCGTCATCATCCACAAAGGCAGAGTTATGGCCCTGGGCCACCTGTCCCTGGCTCATGGTGCCCCAGCGATAATTGCCGAAGAGCCGCACCCCCACGGACATGTTCACGTTCAAAATGTACTTATCAAATAAGGGAGAATTTCCCAGTTCATCCACGTAGGGTCCATCCGGATTTTCGGAACGGAAGATGCGGATGTTATAACCGCCCTTTGCTTCCAGTCCGCCGTAGGACATAAAGAGATAGTAATAATCCCCGATATACTGAATGTAAGAACCCTCACCGGTAACATACCAGCCGCCGGCGATCTTTTTGCCAAAGTAGGCATCCTCGTGGTCTCCGGTCTCATAGGAAACGGCATAGTCCCGAAGTCCCGTTTCTTCATCCAGGGCAAGAAGGAAGATACCGCCGGACCAGGAGCCGTAGCTCATCCAGAGATTGCCTTCTTCATCATAAAAGACGCAGGGATCGATACAGTTGGGATACTGATCTCCCCAGCGCTTATTGTCCGCACCGTAGGTCAGATACCGCTCCGGAAGTTCCGTCGTTCCAAGGACCTTTAACACATCCGTCTCCGATACGGTGTCTGCATTAAAGCCGCCGTACACAACGGATCCCGCGTATTCATAAGGGCCCGTCATCTCATCCGCCGTCAGGAGGACGATGTTGGACTTCCACTGATCTCCGTTGGCAGATAGGTAAATGCAGTACTTCTTCATCGTGGTGTTGTAAATGATATCAGGGGCCCAAAGGTTTCCATTCCACTCGCCTCTGGCTTTATCGATATGCCAGGTACGAAGGGCACTGATGGTGTCCTCCGGCAAGGCATCCCGGAACATGGCAGTCTCGTCCTTCCAGTCAAAAAGGTCATCGGAGGAGGCTGCGGTGATATGGGTCCCAAAGAGGTAATACCGTCCGTCCGCGCCCTTGAAGACAGAGGGGTCGTGAACGCTGACGAAAGTTGGGATATTTCTGTGCTCTTCCGGGATCTGTCTTGCGACTTCCACCAGTTCCAAAGGCAGCATCATGCGCACCATTTTCTCCTCTCCTGCGTAATCAATCCGGACAAAGGGCCGGATCGTTGTCATCAGCGAACCGTTAAAGGTTGCTCCTGCGCCGGAGGATGTTCCGGCGGAAGACTCGGGAACGGTCTCGTCCACCATCAAAGTTCCCGTTAAGGTGACGGATGCACCGCTTTTTAACTGGGGGATGCTGACGGGAAGCCTGGTGCCTTCCGCGGCCACCAGCCCGCCGGTATTCATATATGTGATCACACGGCTGACCATCATGGCATCAGCCCTGTTATTTTCGATCGTCAGGGTAAATTCCACCTGCTCTCCCGCTTCGTAAACATCTTTATCCGTGGAGAGACTTACGGTCACATCATTTTCCGTGATAACAAATCCCGGGGCCCGTTCTTCCGATACGCCGGAACCCTCAGATGAGTTTCCGCCTGCGTCCTTGCCACAGCCTCCAAGTACACAGGCCGCTGCAAGGAGTGCTCCCGCCAATGTTATCGATACTCTTTTTCCAAAGTGTTTTTTCTTCATCTTGTTATCTGATCTCTGCTTTTTTCAAAAATACTCCGGACGGGCTTTGACCCCCGCCCGGAGCATCTCCGTTTTTGTCTTATTTACGGATCCGGTTTAGTCCAGATTCATGTGTGCTTTCTCGCCGCCGATGCAGAAGTAAAGATCTCCGCCGGTGGTGATGCCGTCATAGTTCTGATAGAACACGCCGCTCTTTGTTGTTGCGGTAAAGCGGATGTCTGCGGTAGCGCTGTTGTTGGTCACAGCCAGTGTGATGTGCGCTCCGTCCATATCCTCTTTGAAGGTATCCCAGTTCCAGTTGCTCTCGGGAGTTACGCTTGCATAGCCATCGCCCCAGCCGAAGTTGTCGGCACGAACAACAACATACTCTGCATAGCCTTCCACGGGAGTGATGCCCTCGGGATTGCCCTCAGCGTTCGCATGACCGGTAGGCGTGTTCTGGAGGATCACAACGAAGTTGTTCCAGTTCTCCACACCGTCGGTGTAGTTGGTGAAACTCTGGTATACGGTCTCGCCTTCGGGAACAGCCTGAATATCGGAGAACTGAGTCCAGAAGCCCATGGAGTTGTCAACTGCGCCAACGGTGGTGCTGTTGATCACAAGGTATGCCTTCTCCAGGGTCAGGGTCAGGTAAACATCTCCGTCTACGGCAATGCCCTTGTAGCTCTGATGATAGATATCCTTGTTAACGGTGGTGGCGGTAAACTCGATGTCTGCGGTGCTTCCGTTGTTGGTAACCGTCAGGTCGATGAGTGCGCCGTCCATATCCTCTTTGAAGGTATCCCAGTTCCAGTCGCATTCTGCGGTGGTTCCTTCGTAGCTGTCGCCCCAGCCGAAGTTATCGGCACGAACAACAACATATTCCTTGTAATCCGCTACGGGAGCGATGCCTTCGGGGTTGCCCTCGATGTTGGCATGTCCGCCGGGAGTGTTCTGCAGGATGGCAACGAAGTTGTCCCAGTTCTCAGCGCCGTCGGTGTAGTTGGTGAAGCTTACGGACTTGGTGGAACCTGCGGGTACTGCCCAGATGTCGGAGAACTCGGTCCAGAAACCTGCGTCTCTTCCGGTACTGCCCACTACGGTACCGTCAAACTGCAGATAAGCTTTCTCCAGTGTCAGAGTATAATACAGATCACCGTCGATGGCGATATTCTTGTAGCTCTGATGATACTCTTTGCCTGCGGTGGTACGGGCAACAAATGCGATGTCCGCGGTAGCGCCGTTGTTGGTCACGGTGAACTCGATGTGTGCGCCGTTGATGTCATCCTTAAAGGTATCCCAATCCCAGTCGCACTCTGCTACGGTGCCTTCATAGCTGTCACCCCAGCCAAAGTTATCGGCACGAACAACAACATATTCCTTGTAATCCGCTACGGGCCAGATGCCTTCGGGATTGCCGTCGATGTTTGCATGTCCGGTCTCGGTGTTCTGGAGAACAACAACGAAGTTATCCCAGTTTTCAACACCGTCGCTGTAGTTGGTAAAGCCGATGGTTCTGGACTCGCCCTCGGGAACTTTCCAGATGGGGCTAAACTCGGTCCAGAAGCCGCTGGTCATGTCGGGAGTACCTACGGTCAGACCTGCGTTACCGCTGATGGTTGCATTCTTAACAGATAAAACGTCAACATAAGAATTCTGGTTGGTGATGGCAAAGAACAGAGGATCTTCTGCGCCGATGCTCATCTGCGCAACTGCGGTCATATCCTGAGAGGACATGTTGTAGTCCACGTTGTTTGCAACAACCGTCAGGGTCTTGTCCTCACGGGTGATGGTCAGGGTTACGTCCGCTTCCACCATGGAACTCTGAGACCAGTTGGTCCAGTTACCCCAGGTGTAGTTGTAATCTGCATTCTCAAACCATGCTTCACCGGAAGCATCTGCATAAAGGAGTGCGTACTCTTTATAATCTTCCGCATCCACTGCAGCGTTACCGAATGCGATGGCGTAGTTGTTCTTGGTGTCTGCACCGTCAGACCAGTTTTTCAGCTTGATCTTGTAGGTCTCTCCGTCCTTGATCTCCACGGAAGAAGTGTAAGCGCCCCTTAAGTCTGCCTTCAGATCCAGGGTACCCAGACTCTCCTGAGCCTTTTCGTCTTTGACAACGGTGATCACGCGCTCAGGCTCTTCAAAAGCAACGGAGGTATCGCCATCTGCATACAGGCCTTTGACCTGCTCTGCGCTCAGTGCGTAGTTGTAAACATAGAGTTCATCGTAAGCGCCCTTGAAGATGGAGTCCCAATAGTTCTGACCAAGCAGGAACTCGAATCCTTCGGTGTCTGCCATGGTGTCGGGAGCGAGGTTACAGAGATTATCCTCTGCGCTCATGAGCTCACCGTTTAAGTAAACCTTGGCAAGTACGTTTCCGGTTGCAGGATCCGTATCTGCGGGATCCACGGTCATGGCCACGTGTACCCACTGTCTAACCATGGTATCCACGTTCGGGTTGTGTGCACCTGTAACGTAATCAGAGTAGTGGCTCCATACGCAAGGGAACACGTTCACGCTGGTGTCTAACTGGTTCCAGGGTTCATAGGTAAAGTTGACCCAGTGCTGGAAGCCTTCATCCTTGTTGCCGTAGATGTCGGGACCAAACTGGACAACGGGCTGGTGGAGCTGAGCCACACGGCCGTTATAGAGCCAGAATGCCACCGTGTAGGAGGAACCAACGCCCTTGATATCCACCTTATGTCCGCCGATACCGTCGGAATAAAGAGCCTTGCCCTTTACACCGGGGATAAAGACGTTTTCCTTGGACTCGTCTTTGACGAAGGCACCGTTATCCACCACGGTAGGATAAACGCCGGGGTTTTCCTCATCAAAGGAGAAATAGTAGGTGTAGTCCTGGGGTACTTCCCCGGCAGCTACTTCCTGCTTTTCTTCCGCTTTTGTCTCCGCGGTATCGGGCGCCTTGGTCTGATCGCCGCAGGCCGCCAAAGTCCCCGCCAGGGCAAGACACAGCAGAATGCTTAATGCTTTCTTTTTCATGCTCATCCTCCTATTTTTACTTTGTTCCTACGGGTCTTTCACCAATCCCCGTCATCACGCCGCCTGCATCCACAACGGACTGATACCAGGCTACTTCCGCATCGTCAAGAACATCGTAGCCTTCCTTGCCGAAGTACTTGATCATGTACAGTGCGTGATAATAATTCGCCATCAGGTTTGCTTCCTCAACATAGTCGGCTGCTTTTCCCTTGCCTTCATCCACGATGTTGTGGATACCGGGAGAGGATACGCCGGCTGCGGTCTGAGAGTTGAAGTACTGATCACAGAAGTTCCAGTAACCTGCGATGTTGTACCAGCCGTAAGGAACGGGCCGGCGCAGGTTCTCAAAGAAACGATCCCAGTAAGGGCCGTGCTCCGCATCGGTGGGGAACAGCTGTCTGTATGCGTTCATAACCTCTTCATCGGTGGTCAGAGGGAAAGGCATGTTGGCCGCCTTTAAAGGTACGCCTGCTGCGTTGGTGTTGCTCTCATCGGCATAGATCTTAATTCTCTCAAGCCAGCCGTCTTTGCCCCAGTTCATGTACTTAAGGAGCAGGTAAGCTTCATAGGGATGATCACATGCGTAGGAAACGCCGCCCAGGTACATGTTGCCAAGGGTGTTGTGCTCTTTGTCGCCAACAACGCTGGGTGTTACGTAAGGGTAGATATCCAGGCCGTACTGTTCCTGATAGCCTGCGGTATTCCACAGGTTCTGGAAGGTCCAGAAGCCTTCGGAGAACACTGCAACGTGGCCGGTAGCGCCAAAGTAGGTGCCGTAGTCACCGGACCAGTCTTCCATGGCCTGGGTGTTCTGCTGAGGTGCCACATAACCGGTAAGTTTCAGATCGGAGAACTGCTGCTCGCCGGTTGCCCAGTACTGCAGATCGAAGTCGCTGCCGTTATATCCGAATTCACCTTTGATGACACGTTCGGAAGCGGTGCAGGCTGCGATACCGTACAGGGAGTCCAGTCTGTTGTAATATCCAAGGCCGTAGTACTTCATACCCGTACGATCATCCACGGTAGCGGCCTTGATGAGGTTGATCATGTCTTCCCAGGTCCAGTCGGGATCGGGCATTTCCAGGTTCAGCTTGGTCAGCACGTTTTTATCAACGAAAATTGCACAGGGCTGATACCATGTAGGCATTGCATAACGATGGTTGGTGTCGAAACATCCGATACCGTATTCCTGAATGGTGCTTGCAAGTTTTGCTGTCTCGGGATCATTGTCCACGTACTCTTTGATGTCCACCCACCACTGGTTAGCCAGGGCCGTATCGGAGTCCGTTGCCAGGAACACATCCGGGAACTCATTGTTGGATGCTGCTGCGGTCAGGTCCGTGCTCATGTCGGCGATGACCTTGCATTCTACTTTGATGTTGGGATATTTCTCCATGAACTTTTCAGCCAGGGTGTTGATCATATCCTCGTCTTCATAGTGCCAGTAAGTCAGTGTGATGTTGTCGGTGGTCACGCCGTTCTCATCCACACCCCCGGTAGAAGAGGAACCTCCCTTGCCACCATCTCCGCATCCCGCAAGCGGTGTGATCATCATTGCCGCCGCCAGCGTACATGCCAAAAATTTGTGTAACTTTCTCATAAAAAACCTCCTTCTCTTTGCCTACGTCGTTCCGGCTCATGCCGGCGACACCGAACGCGAGCGTTCGGTCTGAGAGGCACGCCTTGCGTGCCTACCCTATATCTAAAGGGACAAGCCCCTTTGGATCATGGTTACTCGCCGGTGATACCGGCTCTGTCGATACTCTCCACAAAGTACTTTTGCAGGAACAGATACATGACAAGCAGCGGCAGGATGGTGATGGCCGTTGCCGCCATGCGGACGGACTCATTGAGGCTCGTTGCCGCATCTCCCGTCTGCAGAAGACTTGAGGAGAAGGATGTGTCAAAATCCTTTAACTGGATCACCAGGTTACTCCAGAAACTGTTGGTGCTGGCGATACCCTTAACAAAAAGTTCCGTCAGGTAGGACTCGTTCCAGTACCATACAAAGCAGAACAAAAACACCGTCAGGATGGCAGGCCCTGCGGAAGGCACCGCAATGCGGACAAAGGACTTAAAATATCCCGCGCCGTCGATCTGGGCCGCTTCGATGAGGACCCTGGGCACCTGCTTAAAGAACTGATAAAAGATCAGGATAAAGATGGGTGCATTCAGGCCGTTTCCGAAAAGAGCCGGCAGGATAAAAGCCCACAGGGAGCCGGTCATCTTTAAGTTACTGTAGAGCACGTAGGTGGGGATCATGGTCACCTGACTGGGCAGGATGTAGGAAAACACCAGCAGTGCCATGAGGATCTTCTTCCCCCGGAATTCAAAGCTTGCAAAGCCGTATCCCGCGATCATGCAGGCTCCAACGCTGAGTACCGTGGGGATCCCGGCGATCACCAGTCCCTTAAAGAAGTTGGCGATGAGGTCCATGGACTTTGCCGCATCCACGTAGTTGGATAAGTAGAGCTTGCTGGGCAGCCACTTTACGGAGGAGTCCAAAAGGTCGCTCTGGTCCATAAAGCTGGTGCTGAACATGTACAGCATGGGGTAGAGATAGATAAACCCGATGGCGATGAGCAGTGCATAGACCGCAAGCTGTTTCAAAAAGCCCTGTTTTTCCTTGGTCCCGAATAAGAACCTACGATGAATAGGTACGATATTTTCCTTTCTTTCTGGCCATCTCAATCTTTTTCGCATATTAAAAAATTAATTAATAAAATAAATATAATTAATATTTAATATAAATGATTAATATTTTTAAAATAAAATTTATTTATTTATTACTTTTAAGCAATAATATAATCTATCCTATTCGATTTTAATGCTTTTATTTTG
>JAFUUM010000390.1 GCA_017477805.1 Lachnospiraceae bacterium | reverse complement strand
CACCTGGGTGATGATCCGCTCGTAAGGAGTTTCCATACTGTCGGCATAAAAGGTGTGATACACCTCCGCCGGGATGAGGATCATGTCGCCGGAATACAGATCATACACATTTCCTCCGGAAGAGTAATGGACCTGGCCCGCAAGAGGCAGGATGATCTCGTAATACGGATGAGAATGAACGATGGAATATTTGTATTCCACATTGGTATAAAGCGCAACCTCGATGGGATGGTTTTTTAATTTCTCCCGTGCTGATGCGGTTGTAAGAATGGATACGGTATCCATGATGTGGTTGATATTGCTCGGCATGATCAAAACCTCCGTGCAATCATCATAACACGCCGGGAATGAAAGAAAAGAGTTTTTGTTCTCCGGCAGAAAAGTCGGGAGGGGCGGCAATGCTTCGGGTCGGTATCGTCGGTTGCGGGAACATCGCGGATGTTCATATAAAAGCACTGAGCAAATTGAAAGATGTACGGATCTGCGGATTTGCGGACCCGGTGATCTCTAAAGCGGAAAGGTACCAAAAGCAGTACGGTGATCCTGAAAGCCATGTTTATGAGTCTCTCGGAAAACTCATCGCTCACGAAAAACCGGATGCGATCCACATATGTACGCCTCATGCCCTTCATGTCCCCATGGCCATCACCGCACTGGGACAGGGGATCCACGTATTTATGGAAAAGCCGCCGGCGGTTTCTTCGGAGCAGTTTGAGGAACTGTGCAGAGCACAGGCGGAAGCAAAGGCACACCTGGGGATCTGTTTTCAAAACCGGTATAACCTCACCACCGATAAGGCAAATGAGTTGATGCGGGACCGGAACCTCGGAAAACTTCTGGGGGGACGGGCTTTTGTCACCTGGCGACGGGAGGCGGGATATTACGAAGAATGCAGCTGGAAAGGCAGTTTTGAAGAAGAAGGGGGAAGCGCCCTGATCAACCAGGCTATCCACACATTGGACCTCTTGCTTTCCTGGCTGGGGGAACCTTTGGAGGTGAAAGCAACCATGGCGGACCATCATCTTCAGGGTGTGATCGAGACCGAGGATACTTTCGAAGCTTTTCTTACCTTTGAAGACGGAAAACGGGCACTTCTTTACGGGTCCAATGCCTGGGTGGAAGATGCACCGATCCAGCTTGAGCTTTCCTTTGAAAAAGGGCGGATCCGTATCGAGGATGATACGGTAACGCTTACGGATCGTGTAACGGGGGAAAATGAGTCCTATGTCTTAACCTTTAAGGAAGACGGTACCAAGAGGTACTGGGGAGAGGGACATGCAAGATGCATCACGGATTTTTATGATGCGATCTTAAAGAACAGACCTTACCGGAATGATCTTTCTTCCGTGAAGAATACATTCCGGACTGTCATGCGGATCTACGAGTCCGCAGGGAGGAGTAACTTATGCGGGAAGTAAGACTGGGGATCATCGGTATCGGCAACATGGGTACCAATCACTTAAAGAGCATCCTGGAGGGACAGGTGCCGGGACTTAAAGTAACGGCGGTTGCGGACAGGCGGGAGTCGCGGCGGGAAGAAGCTGCAAAACTTGCCGGTGAAAAGGGTGTAGAGCTCAAGATCTACGAAGACGGAAAAGACCTGATCACGAAAGATGACTGCGACGCCATTTTCATCGTGGTCCCTCATTATCAGCATCCGGAACTGGCGATGCTGGGATTTGAAAACGGAAAACACGTCCTGTGTGAAAAGCCCGCAGGCGTTTACACAAAGCCGGTTCGGGAGATGAACGAGGCTGCGGCAAAGTGCGATAAGATCTTCGCCATGATGTTCAACCAGCGCACCAACTGCCTGTACAGAAAGATGTACGAGATGCTGCATGACGGCGAGATGGGTGCCATCAAGCGCGTCAACTGGATCATCACCGACTGGTACAGGACCCAGATTTATTACGACTCCGGGGACTGGAGAGCAACCTGGGACGGAGAAGGGGGCGGTGTTTTATTGAACCAGTGCCCGCATAATCTGGATCTTCTCCAGTGGCTCTGCGGAATGCCCACAAAAGTCCGGGCGTTCTGTCACAACGGAAAATGGCATGACATCGAAGTGGAAGATGATGTCACCGCCTATCTGGAATTTGAAAACGGAGCCACCGGTGTTTTTGTTACAACAACGGCAGATGCCCCGGGTACCAACCGCCTGGAAGTGACCACGGAAATGGGCAAACTGGTGTGTGAAGACGGAAAGCTGATGCTCCATAAGCTGGCGGTAAACGAAAGAGAATACTGCAGGACCGCAAAGGGCGGTTTTGATAAGCCGGAATGCACCGTCACCGAAGTGGAAACCGACGGTGAGAACGAGCAGCATGTGGGAGTGCTGAAAGCCTTTACGGGAGCCATCCTGAACGGAACTCCTCTTGTGGCAAAAGGAGAAGAAGGGATCAATGGATTGACGCTTTCCAACGCCATGCACCTTTCTTCCTGGCTGGAGAAAGAAGTGGAGATCCCCTTTGATGAAGATCTGTTCCTCGCGGAACTGGATAAGAGGAGAGCATCTTCCAAGAAAAAGGACGCCAAAGAGATCGTTTTTGACACCAAAGGAAGTTACGGAGGCTGATATGGGGAAAGAGATTACACTTACCGGATTTGCGGATGAGATCGCCCCGGAACTTTCGGAGCAGATCAGAGTACTTAAAAAACTCGGCATCTCCCACATCGAGATGCGGGGCGTAAACGGAAAAGGCCTGGTGGATCACAGTATCCCCGAGGCGAGGGAGATCAAGAAGATCCTGGATGCGGAAGGCTTCAAGCTTTCTTCCGTGGGATCCCCCATCGGAAAGATCGGCATCGAAGATGACTTTGAGCCCCATCTGGAAAAATTAAAGCACACCATGGACATCGCCCATCTGATGGAGGTGGACTTCATCCGGATGTTCAGCTTTTACATTCCCGAGGGAAAAGATCCCGGGGATTACAAAGGAAAAGTCTTTGAACAGACAGGCCGCATGGTGGATCTTGCAAAGTCGGAAGGCATCGTTCTTCTTCACGAGAACGAAAAAGGGATCTACGGAGATGTGGCATCCCGGTGTCTGGAGCTGATGAAAGAGTTCTACGGAGAACATTACAAAGCCGTTTTTGACTTTGCGAACTTCGTACAGTGCGATCAGGATACTCTTTCCGCCTACGACATGCTGAAAGAATACATCGAGTACATCCACATCAAAGATGCGTTAAAGGGCAGCGGAAGCGTGGTACCCGCCGGAGAGGGCGACGGCAACGTGGAAGCGATCCTGGCAAAACTAAAAGAAAGCGGGTATCACGGATTTTTGTCCTTAGAACCCCACCTTGCGGACTTTGGCGGATTTTCCGCATTGGAAAACGGAAAGAGCATCGTCAAGAGAAAACTCACGGGAGAAGAGGCCTTTACCCTGGCCTGTGAGAGCCTGCAGAAGATCCTGGAGCGGATCTGAACTACTTAATAAGACATATTTGGTCACAGGGGTGACCGTATGTATAAACAATGTTTCCAAAAAGGAGGAACAATTATGAAACGTAAGTTATTGAGTATCCTGTTGGCTTCCCTCATGGGAATGTCCCTGGTAGCGTGCGGTGAGACCGGCGACGGCGGATCTCAGCCTGCAGCTGGCGATAGCGGCAGCAGCACCACCACTACCACCACAACAACAACCAACACCGATAACGGCGGCGCAGCTGCTGCAGGCGGCGCTTATGATCCCGCATCCGCAGGGGATTACACCATCGGCTTTGCATGGTGGGGCAACCAGCTTCGTGACGAAGTGACCAAGAATGCAGCAGATCACTTCAGCGAGCTGTATCCCAACATCAAGTTCAATCTGAACAACCAGGTTTGGGGTGATTACTGGACCATCATGACCACCGCTTCTTCCAGTAACGAGCTGCCCGATCTGATGCAGCAGGACTACGCTTACTTAGAGCAGTGGGCAGAAGCAGGCGATCTGCTTGACCTGACTCCTTACATCGAGAGCGGCGCTCTGGATATCTCCAACATCTCCGACAGCATCGTTGGAACCGGTAAGGCATCTGACGGCGGTATCTACGCAGTTTGCGCAGGTGAGAACGCTCCCGCAATGAGCTACAACAAGACCCTGACCGACGAGCTGGGCATCACCGTTCCCGACAACATGACCTGGGATGAGTTCGCTGAGATCTCCAAAAAGATCTATGCAGAGACCGGTATCGGCGTTCTGTACGGCAACGGCAACTCCGAGAACCCTCTGACCTACTATGCACGTGGCCTTGGCCATCAGGCATTCTTCGGTCCCGACGGTCTGGAAGTGACCGCAGACGAGATGGAAGGTTACTATCAGAGACTGATGGATGGCGTTAAGGAAGGCTGGATCTTCAGCACCGATAAGTGCGCATCCGTTGATACCGCAACCATCGAGGGTAACCCTCTGGTTTACGGTTCCGATAACAGCGTAAGAAGCTGGTGCTCTTTCGCATTCTCCAACCAGTATGCAGCATTCAGCAAAGCTGCAGCAGCAGCCGGCATCGAGCTGGGTATCTGCAGCTGGGCCGAGAACAACCCCTCCAGCGCTAACTACTTAAAGCCCGGTCAGT
>JAFUUM010000389.1 GCA_017477805.1 Lachnospiraceae bacterium | reverse complement strand
GTGCTCCGACGCTGTACAGACTGGGTATCCAGGCTTTCGAGCCCGTCCTCGTTGAAGGTAAGGCTATCAAGCTGCATCCCCTGGTTTGTACCGCATTCAACGCCGACTTCGACGGTGACCAGATGGCTGTCCATCTGCCTCTGTCCCAGGAAGCACAGGCTGAGTGCCGCTTTATGCTGCTGACACCCAACAACCTGTTAAAGCCTTCCGACGGCGGTCTTGTTGCTGTTCCTTCCCAGGATATGGTCCTTGGTATTTATTACCTGACTCAGGAGCGTCCCGGTTCCATCGGCGAAGGCAACATCTACAAGAGCATGAACGAAGCTCTGCTGGCTTATGAGAACGGCTACTGCACACTGCAGTCCCGTATCAAAGTCAAAGTTGAAAAGAAGAACGCAGAAGGCGAGCTGGTTTCCGACGTGATCGAATCCACGCTGGGACGTTTCCTCTTCAACGAGGTTATCCCTCAGGATCTGGGTATCGTCGACAGAAGCAAACCCGAGAACTTCTTAAAACTGGAAGTAGACTATCTGGTAGGTAAGAAGCAGTTAAAGCCTATTCTGGAGAAGGTGATCAACCTCCACGGAGCGGTTCGTACCGCAGAAGTGCTGGATGACGTTAAGGCCATCGGTTATCATTATTCCACCAGAGCTGCCATTACCGTATCCATTTCCGATATCATCGTACCCGATGACAAGCAGGAACTGCTGGATGAGGCACAGGCTAAGGTTGATGCCATCACCAGAAAGTATGCAAGAGGTCTCTACACCAACGAAGAGCGTTACAAGAACGTTGTGGATACCTGGAATGCAACGGATGACCTGCTGACAGAGAAACTGATGGCCGGTCTGGATGATTACAACAACATCAAGATGATGGCTGACTCCGGAGCCCGTGGTAGTAAACAGCAGATCAAACAGCTGGCCGGTATGCGTGGTCTGATGGCAGATACAACCGGTCGTACCATTGAGCTTCCCGTTAAATCCAACTTCCGTGAAGGTATGGACGTTCTGGAGTACTTCATGGCTGCACACGGCGGACGTAAAGGTCTGGCAGATACAGCTCTTCGTACAGCAGACTCCGGTTACCTGACCCGAAGAATGGTAGACGTATGTCAGGAACTGATCATCCGTGAAGTTGACTGCTGCGCAGGCAAGGACGAGATTCCCGGCAGATATGTTTCCGCTTACAAGGGCATCAAGGAAGGCGAGGACTTAGAGAGCCTGAAAGAGAGGATCACAGGTCGTGTTGCCTGTGAGGAGATCAAAGACAATAAGGGTAATGTCATTGTGAAGAGAAATCACATGATCACCCCTTCCAGAGCCGAGAAGATCTGCAGCATCGGTGTAGACAAAGACGGCAAGCCTGTTGAGCAGGTGAAGATCCGTACTATCCTGACCTGTAGATCCCACGTAGGTATCTGCGCAAAGTGTTACGGTGCCAACATGGCTACCGGTGAAACCGTTCAGGTGGGTGAAGCAGTTGGTATCATCGCTGCACAGTCCATCGGTGAGCCCGGTACACAGCTGACCATGAGAACCTTCCACGCGGGCGGTATCGCCGGTGATGATATCACATCCGGTCTGCCCCGAGTTGAGGAGCTGTTCGAGGCCAGAAAGCCTAAGAAGACCGCAATCCTTACCGAAATCGATGGTGTTGCAAGCATCAGCGATAACAAGAAGAAGCGTGAGATCACCATTACCGGTGAAGACGGTGCCACCAAGGTTTATCCTATCCCTTACAAGTATCGTATCAAGGTTACGGATGACCAGGTACTGAAAGCCGGTGACGAGCTGACAGAAGGTTCCATCAACCCTCAGGACCTGTTAAAGATCAAAGGTGTACGTGCCGTTCAGGATTATCTGATCCGCGAGGTTCAGAGCGTGTACCGTCTGCAGGGTGTAGATATCGCCGATAAGCATATCGAGGTCATCGTTCACCAGATGTTAAAGAAGGTGAACATCGAGTCCAAGGGAGACTCCGAGTTCCTGCCCGGAACCAAGGTAGATGTCCTTGACTTCGAAGAGACCAACGAGAGACTGATCGCAGAAGGCAAAGAGCCTGCAGAAGGTAAGCAGGAGATCCTGGGTATCACCAAGGCAGCTCTTGCAACCGACTCTTTCATGTCCGCTGCATCCTTCCAGGAGACCACTAAGGTCCTGACCGATGCCGCAATCAAGGGAAGAGTCGATAACCTGATCGGTCTGAAAGAGAACGTTATCATCGGTAAGCTGATCCCTGCCGGTACCGGTATGAGAAGATACCGCGATACCAGACTGGACACCGACGACCGTCTGATCCTGAACAAGGTGAATGCGGAAGAGGCTGCAGAGGGAGCTTCCTATGACGATGCGGATGAGGAACTGGAAACAGTTGATCTTACCGTAGACGCAGAAGAAGAAAACTCCGAAGAGTAAGATTTATCAAAGCAATAAGAAAAGAGGCGTGTCAGTGTACATGCCTCTTTTTTGTGCGTTCATGAAATTCAAAATTGAGAGAATGGATCCGGGCTACTTTACCACCGGCAGATCTTCGTTGTAATCCAGTTTGTCGGTATCCGTCTCCACCGTCCACTGATCGATGCGGTAGAAGGTGTCTCCTTCTTTTTCCGGATAGAGGTAGGTGATGGTGATGACAAGATTCTGGGTCTCTGAAATGTGCTGGGTAAAGGTGCTTCCTTTACCTGCGGAAGCAAAGTAGGCCTCCGCATCCTCCGCAGATTCGTAAAGACTATGGAGGGTCTCATCAATGGCTGCCAGTTTGTTTTCGGCCGCTTTTGTGGCGGCGTAGTAGCCGTCGGTGCGTTCCATCATCTTTCTGGTAAGCTTTAAGTCTGCATTGGCACTGGCGATAGATAAGGTGGCAAAGGAGATCAGTGCCATGATGATCAGTACCAGCAAAACAGAGGAAAGACCGTTGTGGAGCTTGAAATTGGAGTCTCTGTATTCTTCTTCTCTTCCGATGTTGATCTTTGCCATTACCGGTCACCTCCTAACCGTGCCTGGAGATGCTTTTCCAGAGAAAGCTCGTACAGAGAGGTGGCAGTGCCGTCCAGCATGGTGGCTGAGATCTCTCCGAGGGCAGTATTACCGTCCACTTCCGTACGGAGAGTGATGAGAAATCTGGCATCTGGATAATCAAAGACTTTAGGGTCCTTTAACAGCTTCCAGTCTGCATCAAAGTACAGACAGAGCATCGGGGATCCGGCATCCACGTAACCGGGATAAACGATCACATCCTCGGGGATCTTCTCCGAAGCGGAGAGGGTATCCAGAAGATAGTCGGTGTAATTGTCCTGATCTTCTTCTAAAGAGTCGTACCACAGTTCCGCCAGGTTACTGGCCCAGATGCAGGCGTGGTTTTGATTGACGGAGAGATGGCTGACCCGGAAGCACTTGGTATAGAGTTGTACGCAGACAGCACAGGCCAAAGTAAAGAAGAACAGAGCCACGATGAATTCCATTAAAAAGAGGCTGGATTTGGAATGTTTCATTCTCCTGCACCTCCTTCTTCATCCAAAGGGTCATCGCTCTTGGGATTTAAGTAGAGGGATACTTCTTCTCCGGAGGAAGTAACAAGATCCACGTGGAAGAGATTGGTGCCGATGGCTTCCACCTCAAAACTCTCGCAGGGAAGGAGCTTGTGACCGGCTGCGGGGGAAAGATCGGAATCGGCTTTTCCAAGGAGTTCCGTCAGATATCCCTCATAGAGGTATACTCTTGTTTCGTATTCTCTTCCTGCAACTTTCTCCGTAAACAAAAGAGCGGTGGAGGATCCGAATTCGTCAAGTGCGATGGAACCGGAGCGGTCCTGCTGCTGGACTTTTTCCGAAAGGTAAGCGGACAACGTTCTTGCATCATAATTAACGTCCATGTGGTCTACGGTCGTGCTGTAAACCCTGGATCCCATAATGATGAGAAAGAGGGACATTAGCACGAAGACGCCCACGAGGACGATGATGAAGATGATATCCACAAAATGTTTTTGCTGTTGCTCCTTCATGTTATCTCCGTAAATAATTACTTGAACAGATCAGAGCCTTCGGTGAGTCGGACGATGGTGACATCCGGCATGATGTTGGAACCGATGGCCTGGTAATCCACGAAAAACAGGTCGTGGTCATAGGTGAGTCCGTAGTGGCTTTCCAGGTATTCCAGGTTGGGAGGGTAGGTACCCTCCAGGGCATAGCACTGGATGATGTCGCGGTTGATGGCATTCTGCAGGCTCTCTTCCTGGCGCTCTAAGGTTGAGGCGGAAACGGAGTTAAGTCCGAAGAGGAAGAAGAACACCACGGCGAACAAAAACAGGATCACCACCACTTTTTTTATGATGTTCCAGGCGGAACGGGAATTTTTGTCAAAGCGGTTCATGAGTTACCTCCGTGTTACGTACCCTTCTATCAGCCAATACTGGACATGACACCAAGAAGCGGCAGGATCACGCTCATCAGGATGAGACCGATGATGAGGGAAAGGATGATCACGAGGGTGGGTTCCAAGATGGAGATCAGGTTCTGGATCTTACGGGTATTGGCTTCGTCATATTCTCGGGCAATGGTCCGCATCACTTCGTCGGCGGAACCGGTATGCCATCCGATGGAGATCATGCGGATGTAGAAGTTGGAGAAGATGCCGGTGGCTGCCAGGGACTCCACAAAGGGATTTCCGTTCATCACCGACTGCTTGCATTCCATGACCTTCTTATCAAATTCCGCATTGTCGATGAGGTTCATGGTAAGATCCAGGCTCTGGAAGGTATCCAGTCCGCTGGAGAGGCCCATGGCCATACCGCTGGCAAAACGCTCTGCTGCAACGTTCTCGTAGAGTTCCTTTGTTGCGGGAAGCTTTGACAGGATCGCGGAGGTTACTTTCTTTCCGGTCTTGGATTTGGTGCCCCAAACGTAAAGGAGGCAAAGCACAAGCAGGATGATCATAAACACCATGGAGTAGTTGTTGATGGTCCGGCCCATGTGCAATAGCGACTGGGACATGCCGTTCATGGTGCTGCCAAGCTGCTCAAATACCTGCTCGAAGATGGGCAGGACCTTGGTGATGAGGACAATGATGATAATGAACATCATCAGGATCATGATAAAAGGATAGCGGATGGCTTCCTTGATATTGGAAGAGATCTCTTCCTCACGTCTGTAGTAATCCGCCAGAGTCTGCATGACGTCATCCAGGTTACCGGATGCTTCACCCAGGGAGATCATGTTCAGCATGTACTCCGGGAAAAGTCCTGTTGCCTGTACGCTGGTATAGAAAGATTCACCGGTCTGGGCTACATCGTAAATGGCCTTATACAGTTCCTTGGCATCCGTTGTCTTGGCATCTTCCATCAGGAGGGCCATTCCCTCGACGGGAGGGATGCCGGCACGGAAGATCATGGCCGTCTGCGAACAAAAAGATGAGATCTCTCGGTTGTTGAGCATGGCTTGTTTGCGCATAACGTTTTCCTTTCAGATAGGACTAGTAGATGTACTTGGTCTTATAGTTGGCACCGTCACCGATGTATTGTTTCAGTTTCTTTTCGCCTGTGGAAGCACCGAAGGTGGGATCCATGAGCTCCCAGTCCGTTCCGTCGAACTGAATGATACCGTTGACCCAGCCGATGTCGGTAATGTAGGTACTGATCCAGGCGTGATAAGCGGCTCCTGCATAACCCACTTCCATATGAGTGGGGATCCGCTGGCTCCGCAGGATGGAAGCCATGAGAGCGGAGTAGTCAAGGCAGATGCCCTTTTTGTTTTCCAGCGTATCGTTGATATCCGGCAGATAACCGCTCTGGACGCTTTCCGCTTCTTCCTTATCGTAAGCGATGTTGCAGATGATGTAGTTATAGACGTTTGAGACCACATCAAGATCGTTGTTGGCGGAATAGGCCAGTTCCTCACCCAGTGCAATGGGGGGATCCGATGCCTCGAAATCCACGTACTGATTGGGATAGAGGTAGGCACCGAATTCGTTTTCGATGGTGATGTCCGCCTCCTCAAACATCAGCGTGGAGTACTGGTTTTTGTCCATGTTCTCGTAAATACCGAAGCCGTAGGTACCGGACTCGGAGCTTAGGGGAAAGGCTGCCAGCTGATCCGTCAGGTTGTAGGTGTAGAGACTGCGGTTCGGAAGGGTGATCTGGAATTTGACCTTGGGACTGTTTCCGGTGTACTTGGCGCAGATATAGCCTTCCGATGCGTTGGAGTAATCCAGGTAATAGCCTTCACCCTCGAAGACCAAAGTTCCGGGAGCTTCCGTGGTAAGGCAGACGGAGGTGTTATCCCGGGTGCCCTGTTCCGTGGGGATCACGAATTCCTTCTTCTTTTCTCCGCATCCGGCGGTTGCCAGCAGGGAAAGAAGAACACATATAGAAAGAGCACGCCGTGCGTGCCTCTTTCCGGATAACTGCTCTATAAAGTTTGCAGTGTGGTTTCTTGTTTTCATAAGATCGATGTCAGGTCTTCTCATTTTTTAGGGGAGAGCAGCAGATGAAGGGTTGCTCCCGTATCCTGAGGAATGTAGATGTTGAGGTCTTCCTCTGTGTAAGTAAAAGCGATGGTGGAGGTTGCGGCATCAAAGGAAAGGATGTTGTTTTCGCTTCCGTCGGCCTTGACCAGCCGGATGCCGGAATAGTCGATCTCTCCGCCACTGAGGGTCAGGTAAAAGACACCCTTGTCTTCATGATGGGATTCCACCACGAGGGTGGTGCTGTTTTTCCCGACCTGGGTTACGTTTGCCGGTGAAGAGTACAGGTAAAAAGGTACCAGGAAGATCACAATACAGGCGGCCAAAGCCACCATCATGAGAACGATCATGGAGATATGTTCTTTGTTCTGATTTTTCTTAAGGTCCTGCAGAGAGCGTTCCGTGACCTTGAGGTTGCATGCCTGAAAGACATTCTTCAGGGTCTTGTCCGCTGCGGCCCCGTCCATGGTGTACTTGCGGTTGCTCATGCTTTCCCTCCTTCCACATTAGAAGATAATAAGGAGTGCAAAGTATTCACGGCGGCTTGCAGATAACGCTTCACACTGGACAAGCTGATGTCCATGGCATCTGCCACATCGTTTAACTTCATATTGTTATAATAGCGCATTACCACCACGGTCTTCTGCATGGGCGGCAGCTGCTCAATGGCCCGCTCCAGCGCTTCCCGTTCCGCATTCAGCTCCACCTGTCCCTGGGGATCGGAAGCCAGCTTCGGATCGTAGAAGTTGGATAAGAGTTCATCATCCACCAGCTGGTAGTTGGTGTTCTTTTTTGCGTAATCAAAACAGTCGTGGAAAGCGATGCGCCCCAGCCATGCGGTAAAGAGCATGGGGTTATTGATCCGCGTGATGTTCTTTAAGGCCAGGATATAGATCTCCTGAACCGCATCCTGTGCAGCATAATCATCCCGGAGATAGTGGCGGGAATAATTATACATTTTGTTGTAGGTTTGGGCGTACAGTTCCGAAAAGGCAGCTGTATCTCCGGCCTGAGCCTGTCTTACCAGAGATGCAAGATAGGCGTGATCGGGTTCTCCCATCTAAAAATCCTCCTTTATAATAAGGATGGTTTTGATTATACCTCGGTAGTGGATTTGTGCAGCTGATGATAAGCCTTGGTCAGAACCTCGGAGAATCTGGTGAGATGCTCGTCGCTGTTCAGCACGTAAGTGGTATGGATCTCAATGGGGTTGGGGCTTTCTTCCTGATTGTAAACTGCGATGGAATTGGTCAGTTCGGTAAGGCACTGACGCATGATCTCTTCCGTGCAGTCTGCGATGACGATGAGGAATTCGTTACCGCCGTTACGTACGACGATGCCGTAGTCGTTACCGACGTTCTCCAGCATTTCGCAGAAATCATCGATCATCTTATCACCGGCGTCACGTCCGGCTTTTTGGTTGGTTTCTTTCAGGTTGGCGATCTCGATCATGGAGCAGCCTACCTTTTCAAGCACCTGCTCGACTTCATCGGATTTAAACAGATTGTCGGCACTGAAACGGTTCAGCATACCGCCGGACTGCTGCATGAAGTTTTTGATCTCATTCTGGTCCGCAACGGAATTGAAAGAATTCAGTTTGTAAAAGTCCAGGAAAATATTGATGAGTGCGATCAGCAATAATAACCAGATGAAAACACAGAGCAGGGAAACGCTCTTATTGGTGAACAACACTGTGCGAAGATCCGCGTTGGTTGCCAGAATGACAACAAAGGAGACCGCGATGACGATGACGATGGCAAGCTGGATCATCTTGCCTCTTTTAAAATAGGAAATGATTTCTTTTGTACCCATATCTCCCTCCCAGAAATGTGTACGGCAGACCCACAATTCCGGTTTCTGCCGGTTGGTGTCAATATATTATACTAAAAAGTCTGATAAATGGAAAGAGAATGGGTACCGAAAAAGGGCGAAAATACAGAAAAGCTTAATAAATTAAATATTGACAATAAATTGGTGAATCAGTATAATGATTAACGTTCACGCCAAAAGTGGGTCTATTTTTGATGCACTCAGGCGAAAACAAACTATCTTATTATAAGGAGGTGAAACAGAATGCCCACATTTAACCAGTTAGTTAGAAAGGGTCGTCAGACAGCAGCTCGTAAGTCTACAGCGCCCGCTCTGCAGAGAGGTTACAATTCCCTGCACAAGAAGCCCATCGACTTGTCTTCTCCCCAGAAGAGAGGCGTATGTACCGCTGTTAAGACTGCAACCCCGAAAAAGCCTAACTCTGCTCTGAGAAAGATCGCCAGAGTACGTCTTTCCAACGGTATGGAGGTTACTTCCTACATTCCCGGTGAAGGACACAATCTGCAGGAGCACAGTGTTGTACTGATCCGTGGCGGTAGAGTAAAGGACCTGCCCGGTACCAGATACCATATCATCAGAGGTACTCTGGATACAGCAGGTGTTGCTAACAGAAAACAGGCTCGTTCCAAGTACGGCGCTAAGAGACCTAAGGCTGCAAAATAATTGAAGCAGTCAGTCGTGTAGTGTAGGACCACGAACAGAACTAATTCATGTGTTGGGATTCTGTATCATTCATACAAAGTCCTTTTGACACAACACATCTATTGGAAAGACACATGTGAGTACCTAAGATCTAATAGTACGGATCTGCCGTAGATCCGCACACATTATTAAGGAGGGAAGAATCGTGCCACGTAAAGGACATATTCAGAAACGAGACGTGCTTCCTGATCCTCTGTACAACGACAAGGTCGTTACCAAGCTGATCAACAATATCATGTTGGATGGCAAGCGCGGTATTGCACAGAAGATCGTATACGGAGCATTCTCCCGTGTAGAAGAAAAGGCCGGCAAACCGGCAATCGAAGTATTCGAAGAGGCTATGAACAACATCATGCCCCTTCTCGAAGTTAAAGCCAGACGTATCGGCGGTGCTACTTACCAGGTACCTATCGAGGTAAGACCCGACAGACGTCAGGCTCTTGGTCTCAGATGGCTTACCACCTACTCCCGTAAGAGAGGCGAGAAGACCATGGAAGAGAGACTGGCAGCTGAGATCCTGGATGCAGCAGGCAACACAGGCGCAGCTGTAAAGAAGAAAGAAGAAGTTCACAAGATGGCAGAAGCAAACAAAGCATTTGCTCACTACCGTTTCTAATCTTATTAGGAGGACAAAGCTTTGGCTGAAAGACAGTATCCGCTGGAAAGAACCAGAAACATCGGTATCATGGCTCATATCGATGCGGGTAAAACCACATTGACCGAGCGTATTTTGTACTATACCGGTGTGAACTATAAGATTGGTGAGACCTACGAAGGTACTGCAACCATGGACTGGATGGAGCAGGAACAGGAAAGAGGTATTACCATCACATCAGCCGCTACTACCTGCCACTGGACTCTTCAGGAGAACTGCAAACCGAAAG
>JAFUUM010000388.1 GCA_017477805.1 Lachnospiraceae bacterium | reverse complement strand
CGGTGGAGGACGCAACCAGAGCAGAGTTGGAATCCATAATGACGACACTGATGTTGTACTGGTCGCAGATCTTTTTGAATTCCACCCCGTATTCTTCCGAATTTAAGTCGCCTCTGTTGGATGCCGCGTTAATGCTGGCATAGGCGTCCCGGATGGAATGGATACGGTCTTCCATATAAACTTTTCGCAGAAAAAAAGTGTTGATCAGAAATGACAGGACCACCACAAAAAGGATCAGTCCCGTACACAGAAGAAAGATCTGTGCCCTCATGGGCATTCCTTTTTTCCCACAAGTCATACCCGTGCCATGCTCCTACGCTTCAAATTTGTAGCCCATGCCCCAAACGGTCTTAATGAGGTCACCCTTTGCTCCCATCTTGCTGCGGAGCTTTTTCACATGGGTGTCGATGGTGCGCGCATCTCCGAAATAATCATAGTTCCAAACGCTGTTGAGGATCTTTTCTCTGGAAAGGGCAACGCCCTGATTCTCCATAAAGAAACTCAGGAGTTCAAATTCCTTAAAGCTCAGCTCAACATCGGTGCCGTCTATGGTGACGCTATGAGCGGTCTTGTTGATAACGATGCCACCGGCCTCAAGGACCTCTTCGGATACGGTCTCCCCGAAGGTCCTTCGAAGGATGGCTTCAATACGAGCCACAAGAAGTTTCGGGCTGAAGGGTTTGGTCATGTACTCATCAATACCCAGTTCAAATCCCTGGAGTTCATCCCGCTCTTCACTTTTGGCGGTGAGCATGATGATGGGCACTTTGGAATACTGCCTGATCTCCCTGCAGACCTGATACCCATCCATTTTTGGCATCATCACATCCAGCACCAGGAGGGCGATATCCTGCTGTTCAAAAAACAGATCCAGAGCCGCTGCGCCGTCACCTGCTTCCAGGACCGCATAGCCGCTCTTTTCCAAAAAATCTTTGATGAGTTTTCGCATTCTGGCTTCGTCATCGACAACCAGGATCTTTCTTTTTTCCACCTTATTCTCCTACCGGGTTCTCTGCATCGTGATCTTCGTAAGAAGGTAGTTCGATGCCCTGACGTTTGAGTTCCAGTTCCTTTTGTTTCACGGTCTTTTCGCGTTCGGACAACTCCTGCTCCCAGACCGCGTATCTGTCGTTGATCACATTCTCATAATTGAGGATGTTAGCGTTATCACTCTTTAAGGCAATGAAAAACATTCCGATCACAAGGATCAGCAAAAAGATTTTGATAAGTACGGAAAAGGTGTAGCGGTCAAGACCGGGCCCTTTTCGCTTTTTTGCCACGGGACGCACCCGCTGCCTTGCGGGATTTGCGTTTTTCCGAAGCATCTTTGTGTAATTGACGTAAAGCTGGATGGGCGGGATCTCCTCTTCCGTGGCACCCATCTTCTTTAAACGGTTCTGGAGCTGATGAAGATACTCAAGACCCACGGGAGTCTGGAAAGTCCGGGCTTCCAGCGCATTTTTGTACACTTTTAAGAGGGTGTCCTTATCCGCTCCCTCAATACGGGGGACCAGATAGCGGATCGCGTTTGCTTCATTGAGCGCGGTCCGGGCATCCTCTTTGGTATTAAAACGAAAGCCGGCAGTAATGAAATCAGCTTCATTTTGTTCCTGCTTGCCGGCTGTTTTTGCTTCTTCTTTTTTCTCTTCGGTGTTTTCCGTAATCTGTTCTTCTGCCATAGGTTTTGTCCCCGGCTTCCCGGATCGGTTTATCCGATCCCTATCTGTCTGCGTACCGATCCTGGATGGCACGGAAGGTCTTCAGGTTCTCTTCCACATTGCCTTTAAAGATCCCGGATCCGGTGACCATGATGTTGGCTCCCGCTTCGTAGATGGTATCCACGTTCTCGGGCCGGATGCCTCCGTCCACTTCGATGTCTGTCTTTAAGCCCTTTGTATTTAAGATCCCGCGAAGATCCCGGATCTTGTCATACATGGCGGGGATCAGAGACTGTCCGCCGTAGCCGGGATTCACTGTCATCAAAAGGATCATATCCAGATCCGATAAAACAAAGTCCAGTGTGGATAAAGGGGTTGCGGGATTAAGTGCCACACAGGCCTTTTTGCCCAGGCCCTTGATCTCACGGATCACCTGATGCAGGTGAGTGCAGGCCTCGGCATGAACGGTGATGATGTCCGCTCCGCTCTCTGCCATGGTGGGGATCATGTGGGAAGGTTCCTTTACCATCATGTGCACATCAAAGATGAGGTCACTCTCTTTTCTCAGGCTCGCGATAAGACCTGCTCCAAAAGAGATCTCGGGCACAAACTGCCCGTCCATCACATCCAGATGCAATATGTTAAGGCCGCTCTGTTTTATCAGGGCGACCTCCTGTCCTAACTTGCCGTAATCGGCATTCAAAATCGAGGGTGCAAATTGTAACATAGTTATCTAACCATCTTCTCTAAAATAATGTTTTGTCGATCTTTTTTCTGACGAACTTGATCTTGCCCTTCATCTCATCGCCAAGTTCGGCGATGGCGGTCTCGGCCGGCTCGATCTGCCATTCATTTACGCAGAAAATGAAGCCGGGTTTTCTGTCGCCGAAAAAGCTTGCCTTTTCCCAGCGGATAAAATACGAGATGCGGTTTGCAAGGAGCGTTTTTTCGATGGCGTTTTTGATGTTCTCGTCATGGACCTTGCAGAGCTCGATCTCGTTATTGACT
>JAFUUM010000387.1 GCA_017477805.1 Lachnospiraceae bacterium | reverse complement strand
GGTCTTAAACGACAAGTGTGAAAACACCCATGTGATCAACAGCCTGGATGTACCGGTGCTGTGCATGGGTTTAAAGGATGTTGTTGTTGCGGCATCTCCGGAGGGGGTCCTTGTTTCCGACAAGGGAGAATCCAGTTATATCAAGCCCTACGTGGACAAGTTTGACCAGCAGATCATGTTTGCGGAAAAGAGCTGGGGAAATTACCTGGTGATCGATGCCACAGCGGATTCGCTGACGGTTAAGGTGACGCTCCACCAGGGGAGCAAGATGAATTATCACAGCCATGAACGGCGTGATGAGTCCTGGAACATCATTTCCGGTACGGGCCGGGTCATTGTCGACGGCACAGAGCGTACCGTGAAGGCAGGGGATATCGTATCCCTTCCTGTGGGATGCAGGCACACCGTGTATGCCGAAACAGAGCTTCAGATCATAGAAGTCCAGTTCGGCAAGGACATCGATGTACACGATAAGATCAAACATGAATTATAAGTCTTTTTTGGTGCCGGTGGTTTTGCCACCGGCATTTTGAATGAGAAAGATAAGAATTGCCGCCATGGTCCAGAGGAAGCTCCACTGGAACAGGGTGTTCTTCCAGTTCATGTTCTCTGCATAAAGGATGCTCATGTAGAGCTGGGCGGGGAAGAGTTCCCGTTCAAAGTACAGGCCGGAGGCACCGGGGAAGAAGTTTTCTTCCGAAGGGGTGGTCAGCAGGACAAGTCCCGTATCACCCTTTGATTCCACATCAAAGACCAGGGAGTATTCCTGACCGGCTTTTACACGGATCTTTTCTTCGATATTCCGGTACATGCTCTGCAACAGGTCTTCCTTGGTCAGGGTCTGCTCGAAGAGGATCTTGTCGCTCTTCATGGATTTGAGCTTCACGGTGATAAAAAGATAGTCCGACGCGTTATTGATGTCTCCGTCAAAGCAGAATGACATCTTTTGGATCACGGCCTCCTCGGCAATAAAGTTTTGCTGGAAGTGCATGCCCTTGGTCAACTGATAGGAAATGCCATAGGCTTCCGTATCGCCGCTGTGGACCTCCCGGTCCCTTCTTACAAGGTCTAAGGGGCGGACGCAGAGCATGCAGCCCACCATGATCGTTAAAACTGCTATGGTAAGTATTTTCTTCATCACGGCGCCACCATTACCTTTTCCAGAGCGAATCGCTCCATTCCCATATATCCAAATCTTTCATACACTTCCGTTTTCATGTTGTAAGCTTCCTGCTCTTCTTCCGAAAAACGTTCCTCGCCCATACGAATGATCCAGAAGGTCTGGCCTCTGAGAGCATTGATGTCCAGGTCATCAATGTAGATAAATTCATGACCCGGCAGGTAATAACTGTATACCGTATCAAAGGTTTGGAAATCATAAACGATAACGGCTCCTTCTTCGATATTGGCATCCGTAAAGGCCACGGTCTTATCCATCAAGGGGGTCATGTTATAGCGGTAGTCGTAAGTTCCGACATAGCTGCTGGCACAAAGAACTGTGGTCCAAATGAGGAACAGCCCTGCGATCTTAAGATCCAGTTTGGCAAAGACCGTGGACTCAAACAACCAGAACATGGGCAGGATGTACAGGATGTAACGGCTGGAGAAGAAGTGGCCGTTTCCGGCACCGATGAGCTGGGCTGTTATCAGGCAGAAGATCACATTGAAGATCAGCATGAATAAAAAACTGATCTCGTTTTTTTCAAAGCGTTTGATAAAAATGAGAAAAAGGATCACAGCAGCTGCCAGGAGGATCAGTGCCGTGATGCCGGAGAACATCAGGTTTGTCTCATAGTTTTCCTCAAAGAACTTCAGCAGGGAAAAACTCATCTCATAGTTCTGAGTGTCACCTTTGGTGCCGTAGGTCTTTAACAGGACACCCATCCAGGGAAGGTAACCGATGATGGAGAGGAAAGCACAGGCTAAAAGGCTCAGGATTTTCTTGAATTCCTTGCGGAACAGGAAGGTAAGTCCCATCCAGAAGTAGCAGACCACGATGGGGAGGACGCCGAAGTACTGAGTGTAAACGGCACCCACCCCGGCAAGGTAAAACAGAATCCAATAGAGCAGACTCTTTTTACTAAGTTCCAACTCCAGACATTCCCGACCGAAGATCAGGCCGGAGAGTACAAAGAAATCCATCCAGGAGTACATGCGGCTCTCCACGTTGTAATAAGACAGAAGGGGAGCCAGAGCAATGCTCAGGTTAAAGAGAAAACTCACCATCAATCCCCAACGTTTTCGGATGAGAACGGCGGAGAGTATCATCAGTATTACAGTGGGAAACACGCTGGTCATGGAAAGGACATGGAGGGTTCGGCCGAAGATCCCGAGAGAGATCTTCCCGATAAAGTAATACAGAGGTGGATGAACATCTGCAGCCGTCAGTTCCACGATCTCCGAGAAACTGTGCTCTGCCGAAAGATGCCAGGTGTATGCCTCATCCCAGGCCACGCCGGTACCGTAGGTCAGGCTGATGAGGATGGCTGTCAGCACTGCGATCTCTGGGAAGAGGATGAGATATTGGATGGATGGTTTTTTGAGAGTGTTAACGATTGTGTTCATGGTGATTCCTTAGTTGTGGATTGATCTATTTCTTTGCGGCGGCGGTTTCCGTGCCACCAAAGTATGCACGGCCCTTTACAAGGTATGCGATGAGTGTCAGCACTGCAAGCAGACTGATCACCTCTGCAAACTTCCAGGAGAGAGGCTCCCGGAACCGTACCTGAAGAGTTCCGTCATAGCCGCCGGGGAGGTTTACCTGGACCATGGCAGCAGGTCCCTTTTGGACGGGCAGGTGGATATTGCTTTCGGTGTCCACGGCTTCATATCCGGGGTACATGACATAGGGCACCAAAAGGATGGTGCTTTCTGATGATGGATTCTGGCATCCTATGGTTGCGGCCAGACCTTTCCGGGCGGGTTCGCCGGTAAAGTTTACGGTAGGATTAAGTTCCGCCAGGTTTGAGAACGTCCCTTTGTAATAGGCCATATTCGTCCCGGAGGGGAGATAAAAGCTATCCGGTAATTCAAAGGACGCATCCAGTCCCCAGGCGAGGTAAACGGAAAAGGCGGCCTTGCTGTAGAGCCGATAGCCGGTTTGGACCTCGTCGATCTTTTTCTGGAAGAGGAAAGCGTTGAGCCCGCTGATCAAGAGCAGGGCGCAGATGCCGACCCTTGCGAGGAACTTTTTCTCTGCGAAAAGGGCAGTTTCGGAAACTTCCATCAGGAGATACCCCAATAGCAGGACTCCCAACGCGGTCACCATGGTCAGGTACCGGAAGGGAAACTGCATAACGGAGATCCATTTGTTGATGAGGATGGATTTTGTACTCCACAAAGCCCAGTCAGCCAGCTTGGAAGAAAACCATAACTGCATCGCCCAGAGAAGAAAGAGGATGAGGCCGGTTTTGCCCTGCGCGGAACGTTCCCGGTATCTGATCCGGCGGTACAAAAGGACTGCCGGGTAAAGAAGTCCGATACAGAGGATCAGGATCCCCAGGATCTCTTCCTGGGTGAAGCCTGAGCCAAAGGCTAGGAGGCCGCTGACATCCAGGGATTTTTCCGCAAAGCGGTTCTCCACGGTGTTTCCGCTAAGGAGCCCTCCCGAGATCCCCATATCTCCGGTCCGGAGGTAGGTCAGCATGGGAAGCCAAAAATAGGCGGATATGGCTGTAGCGAGGCCGGCAGCTTTTGCGATGGCAAGTATCGCCGTTTTTTTCAGGACTGTTTTATGATCAACGATGATCTTTAAGAGGAAGATCATCGCCAGGTTGGCAAGTAAAAGGAGGGCCGTGATGTTATGAGTACAAAGGGTACAGGCGGTACCCAGGGACAGCATCAACATTCCTTTTTTGATCCGCTCGTCATTTTCCAGAATGATCAGCAGACCGCAGACCGCCAGAGGGAGAAAGGCCATGGCACTGTATTCGCCCACGGCACCCCGCCTGAAGGCATTGACGATGCGGTACAGGGATAAGGCGTAAAAGAGGGAGCAGGTAAGGGCGATCCATCTTTTTC
>JAFUUM010000386.1 GCA_017477805.1 Lachnospiraceae bacterium | reverse complement strand
CCTTACATTTGACGGCGCCACAGCGTCTGCCGAATTCTTCCTGGATCTGTCTTGTGATCCCAAGAGTCCCTTTGCCTTCCGTTTTCAGACCGGCCACCATGCCGGCTCCGATGAGGGCGCCGCAGGTCGCTTCCAGATTTCCCATGCCGGCGCAGAAGCCTGCGGAGATCTGCTTTAACTGTTCCTCCGTAAGGTTTGTCTGATCCGCCAACGCTGCGGTAACAGACTGGGCACAGTTGTACCGGCCCGATGTTTTCATCTCCACTGCTTTTTCTGCTCGTTCTTTTAATGTCATGTCGTTACTCCTTTTCTTACGCTTCCGGCTTTGTTTTTCCCGCCTTCAGCTTACAGATTCCCTGGGTCATGGTGCCCATGGGACAGAAGGAACACCAGGTCCTTTCCTTATACAGTGCCATAACAATCAGTCCGATGAGGGTAGAAGTCAGCATCAGGCTGTAGAAGCCAAAGCCAAACTGCGCCACCCAATCCGGGAACACACTTCCATTATACGCCCACTGCCAGGGTACTTTGAATGTCCAAAACAGCTTGATGGCTTTCCGCAGAGTTCCCGCTCCGGAAAACACCAGATAAGTCTGGAAGACCATGGTTCCGAACATGGTAAGGAAGAATGCCAAAAAACCGTAGCGGAACCACTTGGATGCGATCCACTTCGGTGACGGCTTTCTTCTCGAGCACTTCATGTTCCGTCCAAGCACCCAGAACAGCTGGCCCCGGCCGCACATATGATTGCAAAACCACTTATTTCCTCCCACGATGGCAAAGATCAGGGGCAGGATAAAATCGATCATCCCCAACCACGCAAAGAGGATATTAAAGAACCCCAGTGCAAAATAGACGATGGTCCAGATCCAGAGATACTCATACCAGTGCTTTTTTCTTCCTTTTTTCATACGCGGGCCACCTCATATTCCTTCACCTTGATGGAACCTGTGGGACAGGCGTCCTCACACAGCCCGCATCCCACACACTTTGTGATATCCACAAAGGCATAACATCCTTTTCTGATCTCAATGGCCTCCCGGGGGCACCTCAGTGCGCAAAGTCCGCAGGCCACGCAGCGGTTCCTGTCGTTTTCCGCTTTTCTCATAGAAGCAATCTCCTTTATACTTGCATTTTCTTTCCGATGCTCCTATTATATGTGGTACGAAAAGTATATCAAGTACGCAGATTATACATACCTGGTAAGGAAAACAATACTATGGATAAAACAACGAAAAAAGAACCCTTATGCAATGAGATCGCAGGAAAAGACTGTGGATTAAAGAGAGTCATCGACATCGTCGGCGGCAAATGGAAGATCATGATCCTCTGTGTCATCGACAATAAAGAAGTGGTGCGCTACGGAGAACTCAGCCGTGCCATCCACGGCATCACCAATACCATGCTGGCCAATTCCCTGAAGGAACTGGAAGCCGACGGTCTTGTGGAACGTAAACAATATAACGAGATTCCGGTTCGGGTGGAGTATAACCTCACCGAAAAAACAAAAAGCCTCATCCCCATTCTTCTGGAATTGAAGAAATGGGGTGAGGACAATCTGTGATCTTTCAATATAGATTTCCGAAGAGGCGCCTAGCCCCGGCCCCCCTCTTTCCCGGCAAAATACTTATCCAAAGTGTCCCGAAGTTCCTTCCGGTCCACGCTCTTTAGTATGTACCCCACCGGTTTCAGGGCAAGGACTTTCAAAACGCTCTCCTTATCTCCCTTTCCGGTCAGGAACATTACGGGGATGTAATCGTCTTCCGTCTCTTCCGCCCGGATCATCTCAAGGACCTGAGGGCCTGAGACCACCGGCATCTCGTAATCAAGGAGCACAAGATCAGCCTTGTTCCTGGTGAGCCAGGTAATGGCCTCCATGCCGGAATTTGCCAGGGAGACCCGGTAAGCATCTTTCAGCCAGTCCATGATCATGCTCATGTAGGAAACATCGTCATCTACGATGAGAAGATTTTTTCTCTTGGCATGCTTGACGGCCTGCTCCATGTACTTCTCCACCTCATCCAGAAGCAGCTGCATATCCAGCGGTCTTTCAAAAAACTCCAGTATCATGGAATCCGGAATATAGTTCTTTAAGGTCTCAAGCTCGTCTTTTCCTCCGATGACAAGAACCTGCTTGTCCTCTTCCGCGCAGTGATCCTTGATGTATACATATGCATTTGCGTGGGCTTCAATGCTGTCATCCGTATACAGGATGATCAGCGGGGCGATCTTACAGCTGATCTCAAGATCCTTCACTGACGGAGCGCAGTACGCCGTCTCGAGGTCAAGGCTCTTTAACTTGGTCTCGATCCCTTTGATGATAAACCCTTCTGTCGCAGACACGATCAGAACTCGTCTTTCCATCTTTCCCCATCTCCTTTTACAGCGATTTTACCGTCTTTCCCGAAGGATATCCTTAATGCCGTCCCAATCCATACGGGACAGGCAATTCTGGATCCGCCTGAAGCGGTCTTCATCCGCCGGCGGCAGCTTATAATCCTTTAAGGACACAAGAACCATTCGTGACAACTCAAAATCCTTTGTCTCCACAAAATCCGACAGACCGTCATAGGCATCATCCAGCATGAACTGCTCGATATCCGGAAGGTCTCTGTCCGCACCGTAAACCTTGGAAAGAGTCTCGTAAGCACTGTGATATTCATCCATCAGCGCCCTGTGGTGTGCGGCGATAAATTCGATATCGGACCTCTTTCCCGCAAGTTCCAGTTCTTCAGCGTGATCTCCCAGCTGCAAAAATCCAACCAGTCGGGCACTGCTCTTTAACGCATGGACCTTGATGGTGTAATCACTCCAATTACCCGTATCAAAGAACCCGGCGATCTCTTCGGCCTTTGCCTCATAGGTCTCATAAAACATCCGGAGTACGGACTTTAAGACCTCTTCGGATCCGCTGTTTTTCACTGCAGCCTGACCGTCCATTCCCGGTATGGACTCATACCACTTTTTCTCCGGTTCGGGAGCTGTCTCGGCCTCCACCGCCACATCGATGGCTGCATCCGTTTCCGCCGTCACTGTTTTGTCAGTCGTTACCTTCTCGACTGCCTCGGGTTCATTCCCCACCTTGTTCCCATCTTCCTCATGGCTCTGATCCGGAACGATCTCCGTGTAGTAACTCTCCTCTATGTACTCATCATAGAAGGCACCGAGATTATAACTCTTGTCCCCTTTTCTCATGTACTGGAGTCCGAAAGTTCCCGCTCCGCAGTTTGCGGCAACGCCTGCCGAGGATCTATGGAATATGATATGGTCAAATTTTACCCGTTCATTGATCTTCTCTTCAATGAACAGAAGATCCTCTTCCTCCATACCAACATAAGGAACGAACAGCAGGGAAGTATCGGGGTCTGCTCCCGCAGGGATGGCATACTGGATATACTTCTCGTAACACTTCCGGATGTTTCCGAACAGGATCTTTCCAACCCCCAGCTTATCATCCTTCATTCTCAGAACGGGCCGGAGCCAGAAGGTGTTCATGATGTTGTTCATGGTAGGGCTCATCCTGCCCTGCTTTGTGATGGTGTCGGAGCTTTTTACAACGAAACTGCAGCTAAGTCGTTTTTTCACATCTTCCAGTTCCGCAACGATCTTTTCAACGGGGAGGTTCTGTTCCACCAGACGGGCCGCCACCATGGAAAGCATACCGACTGCTGCGGACATGGCCTCGGAATTGATCACCGTAACGTTTTCAAAGGACTTCGCGGCATTGCAGGCACGGCGATATTCATCGCTGCCGCCGCTTGTAAAGGCAATAAAGATCAAATGATGGGCCTTCTTTAATTCTGCGGAGAAGAAACGAAGATATTCTTCTTCCGTGGGCGGTTCCGTCCGAACAGGCTTGCTCGAATCCTGCATGTAACGCACAAGCTCATCGGCATCTAAGTCCACGTTATCAAAGAATGCGCCTTCATTGGTGTAAACCGTACAGGGGATGATGCTGATCCCAAGCTTTTGGACCAGATACCTGGGAAGGTCGCTGGTGGTATTGGTGGCAACCACCACCGCTTTCTTTCTGGCATATCTGCTGGCCGTGTTCATGGATGCGCCTGTGATCTCCGCGCCTTCCCGGCCTTTGATCTTGGCCGCCGGCAAATGGGTTAAGAGGGACTCCTCCAATTGACGACCCGAAACAGGCTTTAAGAGATATCCGTCAAAGCCCGCATTATTATAGAGTTCCAGATTTTCCCCGCCGGCGTTTGCCGTAAGGATCACCATTGGCGAACTCTGGTTTAATCCGCCTCTTTGATTCCGGATCTTATCATGGCATTCGATACCGTCCATTTCCGGCATCAGATGATCCATAAAGATCACGTCATAATGATTACGAAGAGTAAGGGCCAGCGCTTCCTGTCCGGAAAGTGCCAGATCGATGGTCATCCCGGTCCCCTCCAAAAGCTTTTTCTCCACCTGGAGGTTCATCTCATTGTCGTCGACTATCAGGATCCTTGCGGAAGGAGCGTGGAAACTGTGTTCGAACTTCTCCGTATCCCCTGCGCTGCCGGCTCCGGTGATGTTCAGTTCACCCACTCGGCGGTCGGAAGAGACACCCTGTCTTAAAGAAACTTCAAAAGTCGAACCCTGTCCGTAAACACTGTTGACCTTCACCTCGCCGTCCATAAGCTGTACCAGCTGCTTTACGATGGACAGTCCAAGACCTGTGCCTTCGATATGACGGTTCTTTTCCTCGTCCACACGGCGGAAGGTATCGAATAACTTCGGCAGGGCATCGGGTTTGATACCGATACCGGTATCGGTCACGCTGATGTTCAGCTGGACGTTACCGGCATCCAAAAACTCACATTCCACGTGGAGACCGACAGTACCTTCATTGGTATATTTCACCGCATTGTTCAAGAGATTGATGAGGATCTGCTTGATCCTTACTTCATCGCCAAAGAGGATAGTAGGCACATCGGGGTCCACATCCACCCGGAATTTCAGACCTTTTTCCTCGGCCTTCAACCAGATCATGCTGACAATATCCGACAGGAGCGTTCCCACATTGTAATCCACGGGACCAATCTCCATCTTGCCGGCTTCGATCTTGCTGATATCCAGAATGTCATTGATGATGGCAAGCAGCATTTTGCCCGCGCCCTGGATGTTTCTTGCATCCTTCTTGATCTCTTCGGATGCATCCTCCTGACGCAGGATCACTTCATTTAATCCAAGAACGGTATTGATGGGTGTCCTGATCTCATGGCTCATACTGGAGAAGAAACGGTTCTGGGCCCGGTTCATCTCCTCCACCTCTTTTGTCTTTTCTTCCGAAAGGTCGCACTCCTGCTGATAAAGCTTTGTCTGGAATAAGATCACGATGGCAAGAACGCCCCCGACAACCACCACCGCAATAAAGGAGTCGAAGAAATTCCCCCACCTGCTGTAGGATGTCACGTATTCGGGATAAACATACCCAATGACCCAACACCCAAAAAGGATCAGTATGTCCAGGATACTCATAACGATCCTGGTCTTGCCCTCCAGGATCATAACAAGATAAAAGCCTCCCAGTACCAGCCATACGGGCGCACCTCCGTAGACACCGCCGTTGGTAAAGAACATGGCCGGCAGGAAAACAAAGGTAACGATGAGGGAGATCACCAGTCTGGCCTGTTTGATGGTGTTTGTCCGGTACGCAAAGGTCACATAGGCGGTAAACAGGATCGCCCCCACCAGGGTTGAGATCGTGGCGGTCACAGGCTCTCTCATGATCACCCCGCCGATCACGGCAACATACAGAGCCAGGACCATGGAGATGGAGAACACCATAAAGGACCTGTCCCTGATATTGATGGAGGAATCATAGAGATATTCGTGCAGTGCGTTTCTTCTTCGTTTCAGAAAAATCATGCCCTGTCCCTCCCCTCATACTTTACTTTTTCCTCGGGCAGGACCTGCTTCATGGTTCTCTCGAAAAGACCGAGATCGATGGGCTTGGCGATAAAGGCATCGAAGCCTTCCATTAAGAACATCTCTCTGGCACCGCTTAAGGCGTTGGCGGTAAGAGCGATGATCACGGGTTTTCTTCCCGTCTTTCCTGCGATCTCCCGGATCTTCTTCATGGCTTCCACGCCATCCATCTCCGGCATCATGTGATCCATAAAGATCACATCATAATCCACGGTCTCAAACTTTCTCACGGCTTCCGCTCCGCTCTCCGCCGTATCGACGATCATGCCATATTCTTTGAAAAGCCCGCCGGCCACCACAAGGTTCATGGGTTCGTCATCCACAACAAGGACACTAACGCCGGGGAAGGAAACCTTTTCCATGATGGCTGACATTGCTCCGTTTCCGGCCTGTTCGCCGTTGAGGAGCCGCACGATGGGCAGTGCAAACAGCGGTTTGGTCAGGACGATCACGTCGCTGCCCTTTGCCCCTTCATAACCCGGACGGGCATGGACCACCACCTGATGTCCTTCCGCGGAAAGCTTGTCCAGAAGTTTTTTATCCGCTTCGTATTCCACCTCTCCCGTAAAGATAAAGGAGACGTTGATCTCGCCCATCATATGCTCCAGTTCCGCCATATCCGCCACAGAATACAGTCTGGAATTTAAGCCCTTTGAAAGATTGACCGCCATGGAGCGGAGAAAATCTCTGAGTGCCGGCACCTTAAACTTGTTGGGATTCACATACATGAGGATACCGTCTTTGACTTCTTCTTTGACAGACAGGCAGGGTGTAGGATCGATAACTCCCTGGGGAACGGATACTCTGATGGAAGTCCCCGCCCCCTTCTCACTGTGGATCATCACAAAACCGCCCATCTTATGGGCAAATCCGTACACAACGGGAAAGCCGATGCCAATGCCGCCGTTTGCCCGGTTTCTCTGCTTATTTGCCTGATACAGACCGCTGGAAACTCTGGCGATATCGGTTCTCGTCATCCCGCAGCCGGTATCGGTGAACTCGATGGTCAGATTGACACCATAATCCCGGGGCACCGTGAACATCTTGATATAGACTCCGCCCTGATCCGTAAACTTCACTGCGTTGTCCAAAAGGTGCCTGAAGATCTTGTGAAGCTTTTTGATATCACCGTTTAAAAGAGTCGGGGTATCGGGAGCAAGATCGATGATCAGCTCCAGATCCTTGCTCTTATAGTTGGCTTTATAGTACTCCACCACGTCGTTGACCAGGGACGTGCACATGTAATTTTCTTCTTCCAGTACGATCTCGCCCCGCTTGATCTCCGTATAATCCTGGATATCCTCGATCTGATTTGCCAGCCGCAGCGTAGCATCCCGAATGGAATCCAGTTCTTCACTGTCATCGTTTTTCTGAAGCAGGGTTGTCATGCCGGAGATGACATTTACGGGCGTGCGGAGTTCATGGGAGATGTTGGACAAAAAGTCCTCCATATCGTGGCTGCTCTCCATGGCGGATTCCTGCCACTTTTCCACTCTCTTACGTTCCGAGATCCTGCCGTTTACCGAAAGCCTCGTCAACGTATACACCGCCACGATGGTAACTATATGGAACACAACTCGCATGATGGCAAAGCTGTTTAAGTCATCTCCGGGATTTTTGTACAGATAGTAAAACTGGATCAGCATGATCACGGTGTATTCCAAAAGCCCAAGATTTAGAAGATAGGCTTTATCCGCAAGGGCCACCGTAACAAGAAACAGAGAAAAGGCCACGGATACATCAAACAGACTGGTTTCATGGATACCGTGGAAAAAGATCAGAAATGCAGAATAGACATAGTACAGGATCAGACGGACATCTCGTTCCGTTTTTTGCGTCACATGGAGCCACCAGAGGAGGATCGTCCACACAAAGACAACACCGGGAACCCAAAACTCCCAGCCTCCGAAATATCCCTGCACCGAGCAGGCAATGCCCGTCATCGTTGCAATGGATATCATCAATCGTTCTTTTCCGATGTTGT
>JAFUUM010000385.1 GCA_017477805.1 Lachnospiraceae bacterium | reverse complement strand
CTTTACCGCAGCGGATACCGAAACGATCAAAAAAGCCAGACAGGTTGAGGAAGAGATCCTCACACCCTCCGGCTATTCGGGTTACTATATTTACGAGAACGAAGAGTTCCTGCTGGTGAACATTGAATAGTTTTGGGAGAGTACATGGAACGTCTGATACGATATTTTCATACCTTCATAATGGTGCTGGCATTTGCGATAGTTTTGTTTTTGGCGCTGGTCAATGCCGTGAACACCTGCTATATCGCTGAGACGGAAAAAACATACTTCTTAGGCGATTCCGCAGTCCTCAATGTGTTGTTGATATTGGGTTCGGGTCTGCTGCTTGCCTTCCTGATAAATATTCCTCCGATCAAAAAAGGGATCCGAAAGATCAATGATAGCGAGAAATGTTATAAATACATCCATCTTGCGGTTCTTGTTCTTTTGTTTTTGATGGGGGTGTTTTGGGTTTGCTCTGTACGCATGGGTTCCGTGGCAGATCAGGAACTGATCCTGAATGGGGTACGTTCTTTCCGGGCCGGTGATTACAGTATGTTTGCACCTGACGGGTACTTTGCCCGGTGCAGGCATCAGCTGGGGCTTGCCTTTGTGTATCTTATCCTGTCCTATCCCCTGGGCGGAGCATTGGAACAGGGCATATCCATCCTTTATGCTTTCTTATTTGCGCTTTTCTATCATGAATTGGACAGGATCGCATATCACATGGGCGTTAGCGCAGCAAAGCGTCTTGCCATATCTGTGCTGGGCATTTTGTTTTTTCCGCTGCTCATGTATTGCTCCTTTATCTACGGTAATCTGCCGGGGCTGACCTTCTCTACCGCAGCTCTTTCTCATTCCATGCACTTTTGCCGGGCTGCAAAAAAGAAGGACCGGATCTGTCAGGTGATCGCGACTGCCATCTTTTTGATGCTTGCCATCTTTTCGCGCCAGAATACGATGATCAACTGCATCGCCCTCATCATCTTTGTCATTTTGCAGTGTGCTTCGGCAAAAACCCGTAAGAACAGGATCAGCAGGGGGATCTTATTGGCGGTCATTGGACTGGTGATCTTCTTTAGCCTGAAATTTCCGACCGTATTTTTCAGACAGACCACCGGATATCCGCTGGATCAGGGGGAGACCCCGCTTTCGTATGTTGTTGTGGGCCTTGGGGACAGTTCTTTGGCCCCCGGATGGTACAATCATTACAATCTGACATCCTATGAGCAGGCCGGATATCAGACAGACGTACAGGTGGAACTGGCCAAAACCGAGATCAGGTACCGCCTGGACTATATGCTGACCCATAAGAGCGATGCCGTGAGACATATGCTGATGAAGCAGGCTTCCATTTGGAGCAATCCCACGTTTCAGTCTTTCTGGCTGTTAAAAACAAGACCGACAAAAGCGGATTCTTCGCTTGTACGCTTGCTGACCTCGCCTGAGATGGAGAAAAAACTCTGCTCTTTTCTGAATGTCTTCTGGTTTGCTGTTTTGAGCGGAATGTTGATGTATCTGCTTGACCGGTCAAAGCGGGCTTCATCCACGGGAGATGAAGAGCGGATTTTGTCCGGCATTCCCTGTATCCTGACCTTCATAGGCGGTTTTCTTTTTCATCTTGTCTGGGAGGCAAAGGCTCAATACACGATCACCTATGCGGTGCTGCTGTTTCCCTATGCTGTTATGGGATACGGATTTTTTGCGGAACGTCTTCATTCGATCCCGGGTGCGATCCGTGAAAGGAAGATCTCAAAGCATTTTGCGTTGGCATTACTCTTTGTGGTCCTTTTCGTTATCGCAGCAATGATCCTTGGGGAGAATGCCCATTGCCTTTCGGAGGATACCCTGAGCCTCCCTTAAGATCGCTTAAGATCTATCCGTTATCGTAATTGTCAGTCATTTGTGATAAAATATACGAAATCGTGCATAAGTTATAAGGTCATCATCAGCTTTTGAAGGGGGAAGTGTTATGAAGAGACATTTTAACAAGGACCTGTTTAAACGGAGCGTTCTGTATAATGTGAAGACGCTGTACAGAAAATCCATTGAAGAAGCAACACCCAAGCAGGTGTTCCAGGCAGCAGCTTACGCCATCAAGGACCAGATCGTGGACGCCTGGATGGATACCCAGAAGGAATATGATAAACAGGATCCCAAGATCGTGTATTACATGTCCATGGAATTCCTCATGGGCCGTGCCCTTGGCAACAACATGATCAATCTGCAGGCCTACGATGAAGTGAAGGAAGGCTTGGAGAGTCTGGGCTTTGATATCAACGTCATCGAGGATCAGGAACCGGATGCGGCTCTTGGTAACGGCGGTCTTGGAAGACTGGCAGCCTGCTTTTTGGACTCTCTTGCAACTCTCGGCTACGCGGCTTATGGCTGTGGTATCCGTTACCGTTACGGTATGTTCAAACAGAAGATCAAAGACGGTTATCAGATCGAAGCTCCCGATGACTGGCTGGCTGACGGCAACCCCTTCGAATTAAAACGCCCCGAGTATGCAAAAGAGGTACGGTTCGGTGGTTTTGTCCGTGTGTACGCCGATGAAAAGGGCAACAGCGTCTTCCGTCAGGAGGATTATCAGTCCGTGAAGGCAGTTCCTTACGATCTGCCCATCCTCGGCTATGGCAACGGCATCGTAAACACTCTCCGTATTTGGGATGCTGAGCCCATGGAGAGTTTCCAGCTTGATTCCTTTGATAAGGGTGATTATCAGAAGGCTGTGGAAGCCCAGAACCTGGCTAGAAACATTGTTGAGGTCCTTTATCCCAACGATAACCACTATGCGGGCAAAGAGCTTCGCTTAAAACAGCAGTACTTCTTTATCTCCGCCTCCGTGCAGGAAGCGGTGGACAAGTACATGAGAAAGCATGACGATATCCATCACCTTGCGGATAAAGTCACCTTCCAGTTAAACGATACTCATCCCACTGTAGCAATCCCCGAACTGATGAGAGTGCTGATGGATGACTATCATCTTTCCTGGGAAGAAGCCTGGAAGATCACGACCCATGTGTGCGCTTACACCAACCACACCATCATGGCGGAAGCGCTGGAAAAATGGCCCATCGACCTCTTCTCCAGACTTCTGCCCCGTATCTACCAGATCGTGGAAGAGATCAACCGCCGCTTTATGGCAGAGATCCGTATGAGATATGCCGACCAGGGCGAAGATGTGGTGGAAGAGAAGATCCGGAAAATGGCCATTTTGTACAACGGTCAGGTGAAGATGGCACACATGGCCATCGTTGCCGGCTATTCCGTAAACGGCGTGGCAAGGCTTCACACAGAGATCCTCAAGAATCAGGAACTGAAGGATTTCTACGAGATGATGCCCCAGAAGTTTAATAACAAGACCAACGGTATCACCCAGAGACGTTTCCTGCTCCACGGAAATCCCCTCCTTGCCAAGTGGGTCAGCGGTCATATCGGTGACGGCTGGATCACGGATCTGCCGAAGATGGAAGGTCTTAAGCCTCTTGCCAAGGATAAGACGGCTCAGAAGGAATTCATGGAGATCAAACTGGAAAACAAGAAGCGTCTGGCAGG
>JAFUUM010000384.1 GCA_017477805.1 Lachnospiraceae bacterium | reverse complement strand
GCGAAAAGATCGAGGAGTTGAATGCCGCGGGAAATCTGCATCTGCAGTTCATGGAAGATGCAGGGAATACCTATAACAGACTGCTCAAACGTGCCATGGGACTTGGATCCGCCCCCAGTGTCATCGCCTGCGTCGGCAAAGATGGGGATGACCTGGACGAAAGAGTGGGGTATTATGGAGAGAAGTTGGTGCTTTATCTGCAGCAGCTTGGGCTCAATACCTGTTGGGCCGGTACCTTTAACAAAAAGAATATCGGAGCTCAGATCGAAAAGGGCGAGAGGCTGGTGATCTCCATCGCCGTGGGCTATGGTCAGGATCAGGGAAGGACCCGGAAGTCAAAAACCATGGAGCAGGTAACTTCCGGAAAACACGACAGACCCGAGTGGTTTGAACACGGCGTGGAAGCAGCCCTTCTTGCACCCACTGCCATCAATCAGCAGAAGTTTACGATCCGATTAAACGATGATGACACCGTATCCTTTATCGATAACGGCGGCGTTCTCAGCCGTGTGGATCTTGGGATTGTAAAGTGTCATTTTGAGATCGGCTCCGAAATAACATCAGAAGGATAAAGGAGAAGATCATGGTCACGGTTCGGGACGCAAAACTGTCGGATGCAGAAAGGCTTTTGGAAATCTACGCATATTACGTGGAGCACACAGCCATCACCTTTGAGTATGAAGTGCCCTCTGTTTCGGAATTTCAGGCGAGAATGGAAGGCATCATGGAGAGATACCCCTATCTGGTGATCGAAAAAGACGGCAGGATCGAAGGCTATGCTTATGCCCATGCCTTTGTGGGCAGGAAGGCCTATGACTGGTCCTGTGAGATGACCATTTATCTGGATCATGAAGTGCGAAAGAGCGGACTTGGCCGTCAGCTTTATGAAGTACTGGAAGATGCCCTGAAGAAGATGGGCATCCTGAACTTCTATGCCTGCATCGGCTATCCGGAAACGGAGGATGAGTACCTGACAAAGAACAGCGAGGAGTTCCATGCACATCTCGGTTACAGCCTCGTTGGCAAGTTCCAAAACTGTGGCTATAAATTCGGCCGCTGGTACCACATGATCTGGATGGAAAAGATCGTTGGGGAGCACCAAACGGATCAGCCCCCGATCCGGAGTTACAAATAGATAAATCAGCGTCCGTGTTCTTTTACGGCAGCCCAAAGCGGCAGGAGCGTTACGAGTACAATGATCACACCGGCCAGAAACAGCGTGTTGGTCGGAAGATATTCCGTGAAACCGTACTCGTCAACGAACTCGCCGCTTTTTTTGATGATGGGGTTGGAGATGAGAGGCGCTACGACCATAGGGATCAAAACGTAGAAAACGATACGGATCCCTTCAAACTGTCCACGGGCGTCTTCGGGATAGAGGCGTTTGGACCACACGGTGATCGTTTGCAGGAACAGGATGTATCCGATGCCGACAAACAGAACACCCAGCAGGAGATGGGGATTCCAGATGGTGGAAGTGTTTACGTTTTCAGGTGACACCAAAAGACCGATGATCAAAAGCCCTATGGAATTGATGAGGATGGCAGCAAGGATGATGACCGCGGATTTGTCTTTTCGGAT
>JAFUUM010000383.1 GCA_017477805.1 Lachnospiraceae bacterium | reverse complement strand
TCTTCATGGCATTCCAGATGCCGTCATTAAGGAGATCCGTCGTTACGTGGTCCGACAGCGCTTTTACTTCATCGGTGGCATTACCCATGGCCACGGAGATCGCGGCGGTCTCCAGCATTTCCTTGTCGTTGATGCTGTCGCCGAAAGCGATGGTGTTTCCGATGTCCTCGTGCAGGAGCTTGCAGATCTCAATGATGCCGCTGCCCTTATTAAAGCCCTTGGGAACCATCTCCACGATGTGCTCGTTGTGAAGCATGTAATCGTAAAGATCGGAAAGCTCCGCGAAGCACTCATCCCTGGTGGGGGTTCCGCACTCGCAGGAAAGCTTGTTCATAGACCAATTGCCCCAATTATCCATAATGGGCAAAAGCCTGTCTCCCATTTCCGTCATGACCTTTTCGCCGTACATGTCGCCTTCGAACTCATGACGGTCCATATAAATGTACTCAGGGCCCTCCAGGATGGAACGAAATCCGTGGCGCTTCACGGACTCGATGGTGCGGATACAATCCTCCCGGCTGATCAGCCTGTTAAAGAGCACCTCTCCGTTATACTCGATCATGCATCCGCAGGCGGAAATGATCCCGTCAAAGCCGATGCCCAAAAGGTCCTTGTTATACACAAAGGCCCGGGACCGGCCGGTATTGATAAAGCATTTATGGCCCTTTTCCTGGGCCAGCTTGATGGCCTTTCTGGCACTGTCCGGAATGAAATTCCGGTAGTCCCAGACGGTTCCGTCTATGTCAAAAAACAAAAGCAGTCTTTCATCCTTTCGTAGGACTTCTCATCTTTTACCGCGATCCGGTACCAGCCTTCTCCCAGACCTTCAAAGTTTCCGCAGTCCCTGATCAGTATTTCCCTGTTTAAAAAGAGATGATACAGGTTTTTGGGGCTCCGAACAAGGAGAAAGTTTGTGTCGGAGGGATAAACCGTGATCCCAAGGTCCCGAAAGTCCTGTTCCATACGGCCTCTGAGTGCTTTGATCTCTGCTACGGACATTTCTACGAAATCCGTCAGAAGGATGGTCTCGGCGCAGGAAACTCCCGCACTCTGGGCAAAGACCGACATGTTCCACTCCGGCAATACTCCCTTTAACTCCCGGATCCTCTCACCTGCTGCCAATACGTACCCCACCCGGACGCCGGGGATGGAAAAAAGCTTGGTGTAGGCATTTACAACAAAAACACGGTCATAGGAATTCAAATACTTTACCGCGCTTTCTCCCCCATTAGAGAGGTGTAGGAAACACTCATCCACAAGGAGGGCAGTCCCTGTCTCCTTACATTTTTCAACGATCTTTTTGAGCAAAACCGGCGGGATCACTCTGCCGTTTGGATTGTTGGGATTTCCCAGGATCACCAAATCTACGTTCTCGTCGATGGCTCCCAGAAAGTCCTCCCTCAGTGCAAATCCCTCTTCTTCCCGCAAGGGATATTTGACTTCCGTGATGTCCCCGAAGGAGCGGATCCCGTGGAAATACCCGTAAAAACAGGGCGTAGGCAATAACACCTTCTTAGGATTGATCAGACGAATGATCCCCATGATGAGTTCCGAGGCACCATTTCCCCCAAGGACATTTTCGGGAGTAACAAATGCTCCCCCCGAAAGCTTATTCTCCGCCGACGCAGCAGCCTGCCGAAAAGCCCCTTGGGAAAGATCGGGATAT
>JAFUUM010000382.1 GCA_017477805.1 Lachnospiraceae bacterium | reverse complement strand
TCACTGAGTTTGGGCTCTCCCACGGTATTTCCGTATTTCCCGTTTTTAACGGCCTTTGTCTCAGCGGTGTTATTCGGTTTCGCAGCCTGGTAGGTCTGTTGGATCTGGCCGGAAGATAATCCCGATATTCCACCCATACATTTGCCCTCCTTAGCTTGTGGTGATCTACCCGCTCCTTCGGGTAGCATATTAAAGGACGTAGATATACTTACCTACGTCCATTATATCGGATACTTTCTTAAAAATCATTAGTACAAATCCACAAGAATTATTAAAATTTTCTGACTTTTTAATCCTCGTTGAAATGTACCAGCATGTCATCTAAAAGGTCATAGATCTCGTCACGCCCCTGTTTAGACTCCGCGGAGAAAGGGATCACCATAACGTTATCCTCTGCCTCCAGTCCCTGGCGGATGTCCTTGATCCGTGCCTGCAGCTGACTTCTTTTGATCTTGTCGGATTTGGTGGCGATGACTATGGGATGATACCCGCTGTCCACCATCCAGTCATACATCTGCTTGTCATTGGCATTAGGTGTATGGCGGATATCCACCAGAAGGAATACGGCGTAGAGCATCTCCGAGGTCTTCAAATACCTCTCGATCATGCGTCCCCACTGCATCCTCGCATTAACGGCTGCTTTTGTAAAACCGTAACCCGGCAGATCCACGAGATAAAACTCGTCGTTGATATTGTAATAATTGATGGTCTGGGTCTTTCCCGGCTGTGCACTGGTACGGGCGTAATTCTTCCGGTTCATCAGTGCATTGATCAGCGATGACTTTCCAACATTACTCTTTCCGGCAAAAGCCACTTCCATTTTTGTGTTTTTCGGAAAGGTGGAGGTAACACCGCATACCGTTTCCAGATTTACCTGTTTGATCACCATGATACTACTGTGCCTTTTTCAGATCGGCCTTTCGAACGATCTCAGGTTCTTCATTTCCGTCCACCGCCTCTTTGGTGATGATGCATTCCACGATGCTCTCATCGGAAGGGATCTGGTACATAACATCCATCATGACCTTTTCCATAATAGAGCGAAGTCCTCTTGCTCCGGTCTTTCTCTCGAAAGCCATCTGGGCGATGGTCTCCACCGCATCAGGCTCAAACCGGAGATCCACATCATCCAAGTCAAAAAGCTTCTGATACTGTTTTACCAGAGCGTTCTTGGGCTGTGTCAGGATCCGCACCAGAGCTTCCTGGTCCAGACCTTCCAAGGATACGGTAATGGGAACACGTCCCACAAACTCAGGGATCAGGCCGAATTTTACCAGATCCTGAGGTACCACTTCTTTAAACAATGCACCGATCTCGTGGGTGGATTTATTGGCCACTTCCACGTTGAAACCGATGGACTTTCTGTCCAGTCTGGTCTCAATGATCTTCTCGAGACCGTCAAATGCTCCTCCGCAGATAAAGAGGATGTTGGTGGTGTCGATCTGCAGCAGTTCCTGATGAGGGTGCTTTCTGCCGCCCTGAGGCGGAACGTTTGCGATGGTACCTTCCACGATCTTAAGGAGAGCCTGCTGTACGCCTTCACCGGAAACATCTCTGGTGATGGAGACATTCTCGCCCTTCTTGGTGATCTTATCGATCTCATCGATGTAGATGATACCGTGCTGAGCGCGCTCGATGTTGTAATCCGCAGCCTGGATCAGTTTTAAGAGGATGTTTTCCACGTCCTCACCCACGTATCCGGCTTCCGTCAGCGTTGTTGCATCAGCAATGGCAAAGGGAACATTGATGATCTTTGCCAGGGTCTGGGCCAGATAGGTCTTTCCGGAACCGGTGGGACCCAGCATGATGATGTTGCTCTTCTGGAGTTCCACATCGTCCTGCTTTCTGTTTTTCCCGGCCATCACGCGTTTATAGTGGTTATAAACGGATACCGCCAGAACCTTTTTGGCATCATCCTGTCCGATGACATAGTCATCCAGGAATTCTTTGATCTCGACGGGCTTTAAGAGATTGATATCAAGGCTCTCGTCTGCTTCGATCTCGGCTTCCTCTTCTTCATCGATGATGTCGGCACAGATGTCCACGCACTCATCACAGATGTAGATGCCGCCGGGTCCTGCGATCAGCTTTCTGACCTGGTCCTGGGTCTTTCCGCAGAAAGAACAACGGATCTTTTTGTTTGTTGTCTCGTCGTTGTTTTTCATAAAAGGGTATTAGTCATCCTTCCGGTTCTTCTCGATCTCAAGACGGGTCGAGCATACATGGTCGATCAGACCATATTCTTTTGCCTCTTCGGCGCTCATCCAGTTATCTCTCTCGGTAGCGGCGCAGATGGTCTCATAGTCCTTACCGGTGTTTTCGGATAAAAGTCGATTCAGCTTTTCTTTGGTGCGGAGCAGGTGCTTGGTCGTGATCTCCACATCCGTTGCCTGTCCCTGGGCACCACCCAGTACCTGATGGATCATAACCTCTGCATTGGGAAGAGCATAACGTTTGCCCTTTGCTCCGCCAGCCAGCAGGAAGGAACCCATGCTTGCGGCGATACCGATACAGTAAGTTGCCACATCGCACTTGATGTACTGCATGGTATCGTACATAGCCATGCCGGCGGTCACGGAACCGCCGGGGCTGTTGATGTACATGTGGATATCTTTCTCGGGATCCATTGCTTCCAGATACAGAAGCTGCGCGGTGATGGATGCTGCCATGGCATCATCCACTTCGCCTACCAAAAATACGATCCTCTCGGTCAGCAGTCTGGAGTAGATATCATAAGATCTCTCTCCCTGGCTGGTCTGCTCGATTACATAAGGTGTCAGGTAATTTTTGATCATCCTTCTATCCTCTTTTTCGATTTATTTATTCTTCGGTCTTCTTTGTGGTCTTGCGGGTTCTCTTGGGCTTCTCTTCGCCCTCGGCAGACTCTTCCTTCTTAGCCTTGGAAGCGGTCTTGGTGGCAGTGGTCTTCTTTGCTGCGGTCTTCTTAGCAGGCTTTTCTTCTGCTTCCGCATCATCAGCCTTAGCTGCTTTCTTGGTGGTCTTCTTAGCCTTGGAAGCCTTTGCGTTCTCTACCAGGAAGTCTGCAGCCTTTCTGCAAGCGATGTCCTTACGGATGCTGGAGGTATCGCCCATCAGCTCTTCGATCTTGGATACTTCGAGCTTGTAAGCGTCAGCCATCTTCTGGATCTCTTCCTTGTACTCTTCGTCGGTAGCTTCCAGGCCTTCAACCTTAGCGATCTCTTCCAGAGTCAGTCTGGACTTGATGCTCTCTTCAGCCTGAGGCTTGATCTGCTCGATCATGCCTTCTCTGGTCTGGCCGGTGTACTGCAGATACTGCTCAACCTGCATACCCTGCATGGAAAGTCGCTGTGCGAACTGATCGAACAGTCTTCTCTGCTCGGTAGCCAGCATAGCCTCGGGGATGTCGATCTTAACTTCTTCAACAGCTGCTGCAAGAGCTGCATCTCTCTTAGCTTCCTTTGCCTGCTCAGCCTTCTGATCTTCCAGTTTCTTTCTGGTGTCAGCCTTGTACTCAGCGAAGGTCTCGAACTCGGAAACATCGGATGTGAACTCGTCATCCAGCTCAGGAAGCTCTTTTGCTTCGATCTTGTGGATGGTGCACTTGAAGGTTGCTGCCTTGCCAGCAAGATCGGAAGACTGGTAATCTTCGGGGAAGGTTACGTTTACTTCGGTCTCTTTGCCGATCTCTGCGCCGATGAGCTGCTCTTCAAATCCGGGAATGAACTGGCCGGAACCGATGGTCAGAGGGTAGTTCTCACCCTTGCCGCCTTCGAATGCAACGCCATCAACAAAGCCTTCGAAATCAAGGGTAACGATATCCTTATCAGCTACTGCTCTGTCGGTAACTTCAACTCTTCTTGCGCTGTTCTCTCTCTCCTGATTGATGCGTGCATCCACTTCCTCTTCGGAAACGGTCTCATCAACTTCATCGATGGATACGCCTTTGTACTTGCCCAGCTTTACTTCGGGACGAAGTGCAACGGTAACGGTGAAGATGAAGGGCTTGCCTGCTTCGATCTGTACTACTTCGATATCCTCTGCAACGGGAGAAGAAGTGATCTCTTCTTCTACTTCGTCATAAGCTTTTGCATATTCGGTAGGGATCAGGCTGTTTGCTGCATCCTCGGAAAATACATCTTTGCCGTACATCTTCTCGATGAGCGCTCTGGGAGCTTTGCCCTTACGGAAACCGGGGAGCTGGATCTTACCTTTCTGCTTCTGATAAGCGGCGTTCAAGGCCTTTTCAAAATCTTCCGCACTAACCTCGATCGTAAGCTTAGCCATGCTGCCGTCTAATTTTTCAATCTTTGTTGCCATAACAGTATATATCCTCCTTAAACTTACGCGCCTTATTGCGCAATCCTACAGAGTGTATCACAAAATCCCTTTTCGGGCAAGAAATACTTGATTCCCCGCCTATTCAACGTGCATGCACAGATAGGAAATAACATCCTTTCTTGTCACGATTCCGATAAAGGTCTTTTTGCCGTCCACCACAGGAACGAAATTCTGCTGGATCACCATGGAGAATAAGTCCTCCATGTCCGCATCCACCTTTACGGGAAGGTTATCGTGATAACGCTTGATATTCCGGATCACGATGTCTTCCGCATCCTTCAGGTTCAGGTCTGCATGTTCCTTGATCTCCCACAGGATGTCGCCTTCAGTGATGGTCCCCATGTAGGTGCCGTTCTCTCTGGAGATCATGGGTACCGCCGCGTATTTGTGGTACTCCATTTTTTCCAGGACCTGGCGCAGAGTCTCATCATCGTACACGAAGGTCAACTCCGCTTTGGGCTTGATAAAAAACAGGATGTTCATACCCGATATACCACTGCCTTTCCGAGTTTTTCAGCCGCTTCTTTTCCCTGGAACCGCTCTACGATGGCCAGTGCAAAATCAATGGCACAGCCCATGCCTCTTCCGGTGGTGATATGCTCATCCACAACGGCGGGTTCGTAAGATACCTTGGCGCCCCGGAGCTGTTCTTCCAGGCCGGGATAACAGCAGGCATCTCTGCCTTCCAGATAACCTCTGTGGCCGAAGATCGTCGGTGCCGCACAGATGGCGCTGATGGGCTTTCCTGCCTTTTCGAACATATCCAGTTCCTGCATCAGTTCCGTACAAAGTTCTAAGTTTTTGGTGCCGGGCTGTCCGCCGGGCAGGACCATCATATCAAGAGCCTGCACATCCACATCTGCCAGGCGGGTATCCATGGAAACTTCAATGCCATGGGATCCTTTCACAGCCATCTTATCGGTAATGGAGATCATCTCTGTCTGCAGATTTGCTCTGCGGAGAATGTCCACGACCGTCAATGCTTCGATCTCTTCAAAACCTTCCGCGAAAAATACGCCGATCATTTTGTAACCCTCATTTTTCTTTGATTTCAGGCCCATCGAAGCGCCAAAAAGGCGCGTTTTCCCGAAAAAGCCCGCTGGTTTTATTTTAGCATTTTCGGTACAATTATCCAATGAACTGATTAAGGCATTTGTATAAACTTTTCATTAAGAAACGGGTGCAAAACGGGATTTTCTGATCAGTCTTCTCAGGAGCGCTCTCGCTATGAGACAGGAAGCGCTTATTGTAAGCAGGTTTGCTTTGAGTAACCTTCTCCGGAGCGCTCTCGCTATGAGTTCGACGCAGCGGTACTAGGTTCGCGTCCCCTCTTTGAGGGGGCGCTTACCAAGGACCGGCGTCTCACACATTCCGTCGAAGGTCACCAAAGGCAAACCTGTACATCAAAAAACCGCAGTATTCATTTATTGACATAGGAGATATAGATATGGAGATCGAAAGGAAATTTTTAGTTGACGTAAATAAAATACCCGTGAAATTAGATGAAGTTAAATACAAAGTTTTGGAACAAGGATACTTGTGTACGCAGCCGGTGGTGAGGGTGCGAAGAGAGGATGAGGAGTATTATCTGACTTATAAGGGGCAGGGGCTGATGTGCAGGGAGGAGTATAATCTGCCGCTGACGGCGGAGGCGTATACGCACCTGCTGCCCAAGGCAGACGGTACCGTGATCCGGAAGAAACGATATCTCATCCCGCTGGCAAAAGCCGACATCAACGAAGAATGTCTGGCGTTGCTGCCGGATGACCGTAAGGAGCTCACCGTGGAACTGGATGAATTCGCAGAGCCCTTTGCACCTCTGCTTCTTGCGGAAGTGGAATTTCCCAGCAAAGAAAGCGCCGAGGCCTTCCACCTTCTCCCCTGGTTCACGGAAGATGTCACGGAGGATCCGCGGTATCATAATTCGAATATGTCGAAAAAAGAGCCATCCAATTAGCGGATGGCTCTTGTGCTTTCCCGTATGATCAGCTCCCCGGGATACACCAGGTGCTGATGATTTTTCTGTCCCGACAAAATGCCGAACAAAAGGCTGGCCGTCTCCCTTGCCATAAGGCCTGTGGGCTGACGGAGGGTCGTTAATCTCGGTGTAACGTAGTCTCCCAGGGGGAGGCCGTCATATCCTGCCACGGAAACATCCTCCGGGATCCGGATGCCCTGCTCATGGAGGGCCCGCATGGCACCGATGGCCAGGGTATCGGAGATGGCATAGAGAGCCGTAAACTTTGTCCCTCTCGCCAGCAGTTCCTTGGTCACAACGTATCCGTTTTCCATGGAGAACTGCTCCACTTCCTCACCTGCGTGCAGAGAGCAGATCAGGTCTTCATCCACGGGGATATCATGCTGCTTCAGGGCCTTCTTATACCCTTTCAAACGCAGGTTACCAACACTGGTATCTTCTTCCTGGGCCGCCAGGATAGCGATGCGCTGATGTCCGTTACCGATGAGGTAATTGACGATCTTACAGCTTTCCGCCACGTCGTCCACGGAGATACTGGAATAATTCTTCTCGTTCAAAAACTCGGGCTCTGCACCGGCGGTACTGAACACAAAGGGTACCCCCAGCATGTTCAGTTTCTCTTCCGAATGACTGAATTCACCGCCCAGGAAGATGATGCCCTGGAGTCTTTTTTCTTTTACCAGCTCCAACGCCACATCCACTTCATTTTCCCGGGATGCCACCCTGTGGAGGGTCATGACGAATTCCGTCTTTTTGATCTCCGCTTCCAGGATGTTGATCATGTCCGTAAAGAAGGGATTACTGATACCTTTAATGAGGATAGCGATATTCTGGGAGCCGATGCGCTTTAGGTTCCTTGCGCTGTTGTTGGGGACAAAGCCGGTCTCTTCGATGACCCGAAGGACCTTTTCCCTCGTCTTTTTGCTGATGTCGGAGCGGTTGTTCATGGCACGGGATACGGTGCTCACACCAACGCCGCAGCGCCTTGCTATGTCTTTGATGGTGATCTCATCCGCCATGGCGTTACCTTCTGGTGCTTCTGCCGTACATCCAGGTCAACCGGCTCATGCGCTTTGCAAGATCATCCGTCAGCTGGCCCTTTTTCATACGCCACTTCCAGTTATCTCCCAGAGTGCTGGGCAGATTGATCCTTGCGGAATTGTCCACTTCCAGATAGTCCTGGATGGGGATGATGCAGGTGTCGGATACGGACGCAAGAGCTGCGCGTACAAGGGCTGCAGGCAGTTCCTTATTGCGCTTTACGCCGGTGTACTCTCTGGCAAAGGCCACATCTTTTCTGGATGCGCTCTTGATCCAGCCCACAACGGTGTCGTTATCGTGGGTTCCGGTATAGACGACACTGTTGCGATCGTAGTACTGGGGCAGATAATTGCTGGGCTCTCTGTGATCGAAGGCAAAGAGCAGGATCTTCATACCGGGATAACCGGTCTTTTTCACCAGCTTCACAACGCTGGGCGTCAGGAATCCAAGATCTTCCGCGATCACATCCCGGTTTCCGAGAACCTCTTTCATGCGCTTAAAGAGACTGAAACCGGGTCCCTTTTCCCAATGACCGAACTCTGCGGTGGGGTCGCCGTAGGGAATGGAATAATACTCATCAAAACCTCTGAAGTGGTCGATACGCACCACATCATACATGTCAAAGCAATATCCAAGGCGCTTCATCCACCATTCAAAACCGGTCTTCTCGTGATAAGGCCAGTTGTACAGGGGATTGCCCCACAGCTGTCCCGTTGCGGAGAAAGCATCGGGAGGGCAGCCTGCCACTGCCTTGGGTGTTCCGTCCTTATCCAGCTGAAAGAGTTCGGGATTTGCCCAGGTGTCGGCGGAGTCAAAGGCTACGTAGATGGGGATATCGCCCACGATCTCCACGCCTTTTTCGTTGGCGTACTTCTTCAGTGCTTTCCACTGTCTGTCAAAGAGGTACTGCTGGAACTGATAAAACAGAATGTCGTCCGCGTATTTCTCGCGGTATGCCTTCATAGCCTTAGGCTTACGAAGTTTGATGTCCTCATCCCAGGTGTTCCAGCCGTTTCCTCCAAAGCTGTTCTTGACTGCCATGTAAAGGGCATAGTCGTCCAGCCAGAAACTGTTCTTTTTGCAAAACGCTTTAAAGTCTTCTTTTTTGCCGATGTTACTCTTATCAAAGGCACGGCGAAGGACCTTGAACCGGGCCTTGTACATCTTGTCGTAATCCGCATACTGCTGGGAGGTACCGTAATCGGCTTTGCAATCTTCCTTGGTCAGCCAGCCCTCTTTTATCAATTCCTGCAGATCGATAAAGTAAGGATTCCCGGCAAAAGTGGAAAAGGACTGATACGGGGAATCCCCGTAGCCCGTAGGTCCCAGAGGCAGGATCTGCCAAAGGGACTGGTCCGCCTTTTCCAGAAAATCCACGAACTCATAGGCTTCCTTGGAGAAACAGCCGATGCCGTACTCCGAGGGCAATGATGATATGGGTAGAAGTACACCACTCCTGCGTTTCATAGAACGTTTCCTCCGCTTTTTACTTTCTGAGTTTCCAAATATCTCTTTCGTAATCCGCGATACTTCTGTCGGATGAGAAGAAGCCTGCCTTTGCGATGTTCACCAGCACCATTCTCTTCCACTTTTCCTGATCCAGATAATCGGCGAAGATGCGATCCTTTGCCTTGATATAATCCTCCAGATCGATGAGGGTCATGAAGTAATCCTTGTTCAAAAGTTCCTTGTACAGGCGCTCCAGGTTCTCCTTATGACCGACTGCCAGTGCCTGCTTGCCCACAATGAAGTCCACTGCTTCTTTGATCACAGGGCTCTTCTTATAATAATCCGCGGACACGTAATCGGACTTGGCGTAATGCTCGATCACCGTATCTGAATCTACACCAAAGATGTAGATGTTGTCATCACCCACAAGATCATGGATCTCTACGTTTGCGCCGTCTGCGGTACCTAAGGTCACAGCGCCGTTCAACATGAACTTCATATTACCGGTACCGGATGCTTCCTTGGAAGCAAGGGAAATCTGCTCGGAGATATCGCAGGCAGGAATGATCTTCTCTGCGTAGCTGACATTGTAGTTTTCTACCATGAGGACCTGCATATAAGGGCTCACATCGGGATCGTTGTTGACGATCTCCTGCAGCACCAGGAGCAGGTGGATGATATCCTGAGCGATGATGTACGCGGGAGCAGCCTTCGCACCGAAGATAAAGGTCATGGGCTTCGCAGG
>JAFUUM010000381.1 GCA_017477805.1 Lachnospiraceae bacterium | reverse complement strand
TATCACATGCCCAAAGAGGACGGCCGTGCAACGGAAGCAACTGTTCTGGAATATGAGTGCGCAGGAAATCTCTTAACGGCGGAAACAGACGGCTTTTCTTTCTATACCGTGGAGTTTACTTACGGGAGCAAAGAATATGTGCTGTATGGAAACAATGCGGTCCCCCTGTCGGAGATTTTGGACACGGTAGGGATCACCGGAGAGGTCACGTTAGCGAGCGGAAGTGATGATACGCTTTTCCTTGTTGCGAAAGTGCAGGAGTCGGAACCCGGAGTGGCTGCGAGGGATGCGGGAGATCAATTGATCCCGGATAATGCAGGTGTCTGGTATGTGGCGGCCCTCATGCCCTTTACCACTACGGAGACCTTGTCCGTGGAGATCGGCGGCATAACATACGATGTTGATGTGACAGCCGTTGCGACGGGGCTGCCGGGTGCCCACAGTTATACCAACAGCATGGGAGATGTGTTCCTTGGAGGAAATTATATTGAGGTCGGTATAGCAAAGTCGGGCTCTTTTGGAAGTGATTCGACAACAACGGGTTCGTCCATCGCGTTTCATCTGACTGCGGGATTTGGTGGCCGGATCGGGCTGAGCGTGGATCCGGATGGTTTTGATGTGGGAAATGATCCCATCACCGGTGACTATTTTCTTCCCGGAACTCCGGAGGAGAGGTATATCCTGTCTTACACGATAGACGGGGTTAAGGTGGATAACTGTAACGCACAGCAGATCAATTACGGCAAGCATGCATGGCAGACGCCCATGGAGGCTCCCGTTACCGTGGATCAATCGGATCTTCGGGCCGGACGCCTGAAGGCGGTCACCACCGGTGTGACAAAAGACGGTGTCAAAATGATCCTGACCGTCTCCTTTGGGGTCAATGATCAGTATTTCCAGACGGATGTGCAGATCATCAATTTGAGCGGGAAGCCGCTCACCGACGTCCGGTTTGTCAGATCTTTTGACCCGGACCAGGATCAGGAGCTGCACGGTACATTTCATACCTATAATAAGGTGATCTGTAATCCCTGTTCCAGCGTTGAATACACTAGCGATCAGTGTGCACTTGTGGTGGCGAAAGGACCCAGTACCCAGGCCGGTTTCTTCTTTACAGCATTTGATCAACACGCCAGAGCTTCCGTGGGAGCGGATTTTATGCCGCAGACCGCCTATCTTGCGGACCTATGGAAAGACGATCCCTCTTTGCCCCAGATACCGACCAGTGAGATGTTGAGTGGGGTTGACGGATATGTTCTAAAGGACACGGGCGTTGCCATGTGTTTTAAATTTGATGACCTTGCAGTCGGGAATTCAGTAACTTTTAACTATAAGTCCAGTCTCGCTCCGGATGTACAAAGCACGTTTGACAGCATCAGACCGCAGCCCGTTGTCGCAGTCAAAAAGACCTTTACTTATAACGGCGAGGATCAGACGTTTGATCCCACAACCGATCTGGAAGTAACAAATCACGGACATACACTGGTTTACGGGACGGATTATGACCTGACTACCGGAACGCAATTGACCGGCAGGGATGCAGGACCGTATACGCTGAACCTTGTATTTACGGATCCGGAGATCTCACCCAAAGAAGCCAAATGGTATATTCAGCCCAAACAACTGACAACGTCCATGCTCTCACTGTCCAATGGTATTTCGCCGGACTATACGGGAGCGATGATCGATCAGGTCCTGACGGTGACGGATCATGAACGGAATGTGGATCTTCTTGAGGGCACGGATTACGACAAGGTAGGAACGCTCCATGCCGGTGCTAAGGGGATCTATCCCATATCCGTTACCGGGAAGGGAAATTATGCGGGGACGGTGAACATAACCTGGGAGATCGCTCCGGATACCTGGTTAAGTGATATTCCGGTGGTGGATCTGGACCTTGAGGTGGATCTGATGCTGGGGCTTGCTTCGGCCGGAACCGTAACGAAAGAAGTGGATCTGTCCCCTTATCTTGATCCCAATGCCATTTATAAAGGATTACAGGTCAATACGGAAGAGCCCGGCGGGAAGCATTTGGAAAGCCTTGTCAGGGTCGGAACCCTTACGACAACGCACAAACTGCCCATGACATTCCGTGTAATGCCCCGTGTTACGGGTGGTTATGAGCTGCCTTTCGGTCAGGTTGAACTGACCTTTAACAGTCCGGATTACAGACCTTATAAGATCAGGGTCAACATTCGAAGTCGCGCTACGGATCACCAATTTGATGCCAATTCCGTGGTAACACCCTTTGAAGATCTGGAACAGACCGGGCTGGAAGCCTATACGGAAGACTTAAATGACAAGAGCGTCAGAGTGACTCTGAAGGGGAAAGCGCTGGCGGAAACGGCAGTAGAGGATGAGACCAGAGAGGGGATCCATTACAGGATGGAGAATGCCTTCCCGGGTATCGATGATCAGTACATGCATCTGGATTATCTGGACATGAAGGTGGTCAAAGAGGTGGAAGAAGGTGTTCCCTCCGCTACCGAGAATCCCATCATTCTCAGTGAAGCGCCGGATCTTGGACACGTGATCGAGATCGCGCTGACTTACGATGGGGATGATAAGTACTCTCCGGTTGTTTTCAGAGAGCACGAAGGCGTTATTATCCAGATGAGGGAGATCACCGGAAGAGCCGTCCCCGGTTCCTATGCGGACGGGACCTATGCCGTGGTAGGCAATATCATTTACGTTTATTCCCAGTACTTTTCTACCTACGCTGTCGGATATACTTCGATCCAGACTTACAAGGTGACATTTGATGATGGGGCGGGAAATACCATCGGTCAGACAGTGGTTGCCGCCGGCGGGCTTGTTCTTAGACCGCTGAATCCCACCAGAGATGGTTATACGTTTACCAACTGGTACCTCGGTTACAATGAATGGAATTTTACAAATGCGGTTAATTGCGATATCACACTTGTGGCCGGGTGGAATAAGATCCCGGATGCACCGGATGAGGATGACGAAGAACCCAAGGTGCCGGATCCCATCCCTATTGAAGCTACCCAGGAAACAACTACGGCATCGGAACCCGAGCCGGAGCCTGAACCGGAACCGGATCCCGTTCTTGCAAGGGGAAGATCCCCGGCAACGGGTGATGCCACCGGTCTTATGAAGTACTGGATCATGACCCTTGCCTTTGGCGGCAAGTTCGCAGAAACCTTGATCAAAAAGATCCGCGACCGTCGCAGATAATGCGGCAGCCGCGGATCATAAGGATCGTGTGAAAAGATTGTTTATTTTAAGATACAAACTGGTAAACGGTAAAGGTTACGTAGATCGCCAGCAGCAGGATACCCTGAACTCTGGAGAGCTTCTTACGAAACAGAGCCGGCAGACAAAGGATCGCCATAACGCCCAGCATCACAGGGATGTCGATGAGCAGGGAAGAATTCATACCGGCGATGGTCTTCTCCGTGGGAACGGCGAAAGGACTGATGGTGATGGCAGCACCGGACACCAGCACGATATTGAACAGGTTTGCACCGATGACATTTCCAAGAGAAAGAGCACTGTGGCCCTTTGCCAGGGATGTGATGGCGGTGATCAGTTCCGGCAGAGATGTGCCGAGGGCTACCATGGTAAGGCCGATAACGGAATCCGGTACACCAAGGGCCTTGGCGATGACGGTACCGTTATCGACGAGAAGATCAGCGCCGATGGCGATGACCGTAGCACCAACGATCAAGAGGAGCAGCTCCATCCAAAGGGGCTGTTCTTTTTTTGTTTCCTCTTCAGCATCTTCTGCAGCGTCCTCCGGGTGCTTTTTCATGTGCAGCACCGTAAGCACCATGTAAACAAGGAAGACCAGCAAGAACAGGATACCGATGGGTCTTGTAAAAGTTCCGGTGATATACGCATTTGCGGCGTAGAAGATGGCGGCTAGGAAGAAAAATGCGGTGGGCAGGATCAGGCTTTTGGGATTGACTTTTCCGGGGCGGATGGCAACGGTGAGGGCTGCGATCAAACTGGTGTTGCAGATGATGGAGCCGATGGCGTTACCGTAGGAAATACCGGCGTTTCCCACTAGGGCTGCCTGGGAGGACACCATAACCTCCGGAAGGGTGGTGCCGATGGAAACGATGGTGGCACCGATGAGCAGTTCCGGCAGATGGAAGCGGTGAGCGATGCCTGTGGCACCGTCCACAAACCAGTCGCCGCCTTTGATGAGGCAGGCAAAACCTACCAGGAACAGTAAGATGGAAATGAGAAGTTGTTGATTCATTGTTAAGTCCTTTCCTGAAAGAATTCTGAGTTGCCCCATGTGTCTATTATACTAGGGGACCAGTTTTTGCAAAAGGTCGACCGATAATTCCGATGACGGGGCAAAGTCATCGGAGGTCATGTAACGATAGATGGAAGACAGGAGGGCTCTTGCCTCCGGATAGTTTTGCAGATCCTGCAGTCCGAAGGAGGAAACCAGGATCTTTCCCTGAAGACAGGTGCCTTCCATGAGCTGGGCCATGGGACGAAGAGTGGCATAGGAATCCATTTCCGCAACGATGGCCGGCAGGTACTTCGGCAGAACCAAAGCACGGGCACTTGCCATGGGGTACCACTGGTAATTGGTGTAGTCCTCCGTGGGGAAACTTCGGAACAGAGGGTGCGTAGCATCGATGAGCTGTCCCATGGCGCCTTCCTGGGAAGGGAAGGTACCCACGGACCAGAAGTCCGTGGAAAACTGGGCTTTTGCCGAGCCGGGCAGAGACTCCGGCGTGGAGGGCGGTGTGAGGTAAACGGTTCCGCCGCTCCTTAGTACGTCGATGGTTTTATCATCAAAGTGCGCCGTCTCATAGATCCCATCTGGTTTTACAGGCCTTTCCTCAGGGTAAACCCAAAGAGGATAGGAGGCGGTGAGACCGGCAAGTTCCAGTTCCAGGATGTATGCCGTGGAAGTATCTGCTGTCAGGGGGAGCGTCAGTTCAAGGCTTTCTTCCGTGCCGGGTGTGATGAGGATATCCTTTTGCAAAGTGCCGGCGGTCGTTGCTTCTGGGGCCGGCTGAGTTTGAGCATTTCTGCAGTCGGTGGTACAGATCGCCTTTGACAGCTTGTACTTTAAGTCTCCGCTTAGAGGTCTGTTTCCGTAGTTCAGGATCCGGATCTCGCAGGTGAGGATTTCTCCGTTTACAAAAGTATATTTTGGAAGCAGAGCAAGCAGCGCGGTTTCCCGGAAGAAAGCGCAAAAACGTTCCGGTTTTGTAAAGGGATAGGGCTTGGGCAGCAGGTGGGAGTTCAGCATTCCCACTAAGGCGGTACCCTGTCCCGGGAAATCCTGAAGCCCCAACAGGGACAGACCGGACATGGAAGGGGTCCGGAGCACCGATTCCACTTCTTCCCGATAGCAGAGCAGGGATAATTCTCCGGAGGCTGCTACACGGTGAGCCCATTCGTTATCGGAAACGCCGGCCTCTTTAAGTCGTGCTTGAACCTGCTTTAAGTTCCGGGGATCGGTGACTCCCTGAAAGAGGTCAAATTCCGAGAACTCCGGCAGGACTTCCGTCTGGCCCACTTCAAACCCAAAGACAGGTTTTTGATAGGTCTTTCGGATGTCCGTCAGGGTTTCCTCAAAGTTCCTTGTGCAATGGGGATACTCTGAATTGATCAGTCCCGTTACCCCGCTGGCCCGGAGTTTCATGCCATCTGTATGGTCGGATGCGGTATAAAAGTCACTTTCCGGATCCGGTCCTTTTGCACCGTAAAAGTTATTGGAACCCCAGGCAAAGAGCCTTGTGGGATCCAGGGATCTTGCAACCGCAAGAAGATGATGCATGAACGCCACACCGTCTTCATCTGTGTGGAGTTCGTTTCCCAGCGTCAACATGACGAGGGAAGGGTGATCACCGTACCCGGTCAGGATCTCCCGTAATTCCTTTTCGTAATACGTCCTGCTCTCCGGTGTGGAGAAAGCAGTCCGGGGATTCCAGTTGGACAGCTCCGGCTGGACCATGATCCCCAGTTGATCGGCTGCGGTAAATGCAGCCTCGGGGGGACACCAGGAGTGGAACCGCAGCACGTTGACACCGTAGGAAGCATAGGTTCCAAGGATCTTTTCCCAGGCTTTTTCATCCATGGGGGGATGGCCGGTTTCCGGGAAGACGGCGCAATTTGCTTCGCCCCGGAGGAAAAACCTGCGTCTGTTTATGGTCAGGCGGCCGCTCTCGTCGGATCCGAAATCCCGAATGCCGAAGGAGACTGTCTTAGTGTCAAGCGCTTGTGATGAACCCGCGATGAAAGCCGGTGCGTCTTTGGGCGTATCCGGCATCTGCAGCGTTGCCGTCACCTCAAAAAGATTGCCCGCATATTCATCCCAGCGCCGCTCCAAGGCCTTGGGGGCAAATGGAATATCGCAAAAACGGATGTTTCCCATTTCATCGGGGATCCCGGCGATCTCTCCCGCGTTCTTTTCGAGAGAGGATGTTGCGAACGCCTCTGAACTCAGGCTGATCCGGTAGTTTTTGATCAGATCCGGGTCAGCTTTGGCAGTATTTCCGAGATCAAGGGATACAGATACATCTGCCTTATCTCCCTTGGGATAAACATTCAGGAAACGGATGAAAACAGAGGGTTTTGTCTCAATGCAGAACTCCCCGATGATGCCGTTCCAGTTGGTCTGGGTCTCATCCGTAGCAGCGGAGGAATACAGGATGTCCTGATAAGGAAGTCCGGGATAACTGTTGTCGGAGATCAGTTCTATCAGGGAGCCGTTTTGCAAAAGCCCCGTGACTTCAAAAACGTAAGGGGTACTGAGACTTCCCCGGATCGCAGGAACCTCATGTCCGTTAATCTTCAGGGAAAGAGCACGGGATCGTTCGGCCCGTAAGAAGACCCGTTCCGTACCTTTCTCCACGGCTTCCGGAAGGGCAGCTTCAAAGCGTTTTGCAAATAGCGCAGGCCCCTCATAGGTATGTTTCCTCGTAAAACGGGAAACGATGACTCCGGGAGCTTCGGCCCCGTTTTTCTTTTCCCGGTCTTCACAGTCCGGATGCCAGGGTCTTGCCACCTCATCGGCATCTCCGATGCCGTTTTCATCCAGGGTGCCGGGCAGGCAGAAGTCGTATGTTTTTTGATCTTTTAATGTGACAGTCCATGTTCCGGACAGATCGATCTTCATTTGTTGTTTTCCCCCTGCGGATTACCCGCATTTTTCGTCAGAATATGAAAAAAGAGACTACTACTGCCGTGAACGCAGTAATAGTCTCGCTATCAACAACACATCCGGGGATTTCTTCCCGACCTGACGAATGCGTTCCATACCGTTTTTGGTATGTCAGCTACTCCCTATTAAGTTGACAATAGCAGAGCGGGGTGAGGGTGTCAACGGTACATCTTTTATTACTGCAGGAATTGTGCTAGAATAAATCAGAAATGACAACTGTTTTTATAAGGGAGTTATTATGGCAGTTCGTAAGCGGCGGGCAGCGTACCGGCGAAAACAACAGAATAAACTGGCAGTTGTGATGATCATTGGTGTGGTGCTGATGCTGGTGGTGGTCTTAAAGATCAGGGAAGCTGACCTGAAAAAGCAGGCTGCAGCTTATGCCAAGCAGGAAGCCCAGTGGGAAGCCATGATCCAGAGCGAGTCCGAAAGAGCGGATGAACTGGAAGAGTTCAGCAGGTACACCCAGACCAACAAGTATAAAGAAGAAGTGGCCAGAGACAAACTGGGTCTGGTATATGATAACCAGATCATTTTCGAAGCGGGAGACGATTGATGGGAGATGAGCTCCTGAATCGGGTAAGTACATATGTGCAGCGTCATGACCTGATCCGGAAGGGGGACAGGGTTCTGGCGGCTGTTTCGGGAGGGGCAGATTCGGTCTGCCTCCTTTCTGTTTTGAAAGGACTTCAAGGGGTCCTTTCTTTTGAACTTCGGGCAGTCCATGTGGATCACGGGATCCGGAAAGAGTCGGGCCTGGACCGGGAGTATGTGGAGGATCTTTGCAGGAAACTGGATGTTCCCTGCAGCGTGTACCTTGAGAACATTCCGGAAAAACTCGAAGGCAGCGGGATGTCTGAGGAGGAACTTGGAAGAAAGATCCGGTACGAGGATTTTGAAAAGACGCTGAAAGCCTGGAGGACGGAAGAGAAGATCTCTGAAAGCGACGGGAAAGATCCCAGATATCTCATCGCCACCGCCCATCACAAAAACGATCAGGCGGAAACAGTGCTTTTCCGGCTATTGCGGGGAAGCGGTATCGCTGGTCTTGGGGGTATCCGCCCCAAGCGGGATGATATTATCCGGCCCCTTTTGTTTTTGGAACGAGGGGAGATCGAGGACTATCTTCAAAAGCAGGGACTTTCCTTTTGCGAAGATGTTACCAATGCCGACTGCACTTACAGCAGGAATAAGATCCGGCATGAACTCATCCCGGCGGCAAAGGAAGTTAGCGGGGACGCTGTTGGACACATTGCCGGAGCAGCTGAGATCCTGCAGGAAACCTGGGATTTTTTGAGCCGTGTGGGAGCGGAAGCCCAAAAGCGTGTTGAGGTCGGAGACGGTATCCTCGACAGAGAGCGCCTCTTGAGAGAAGATCCCTACCTGCAGAAACAGATCCTTTTGCTGTTGATCCGGGATCTTCCCACGGGTGGCAAAGACATCGGAACGGACCATCTTGAGAAGATGTTGGAGTTGATAAACAGCGAAGTCGGCGGAGAATTGGATCTTCCGGGAGATTGCTGCTTTGTTTCCAAACAGGGCAGGATCCGGTTTGAGAACGCAGAAACAGAAGAAGCGGGCACTGGGAGGTCAACGATCGCTCCGATCCTTACGGCATTCTGCAGGGAGAGAAACGTCCCGACCGGGATCTTCGGGGAGGATCCGGAAGTGTACCAACTCTTTGAGGAAGAGCCGGAAGGCCTCGATGGAGAATTATCGGAGAGGATCCGGAAACAGGATCCGAAGGCTGGGGTTCAAACCCAGTATTTTGATCCGGATGCCCTTTCGGTGAATGAGCCTGTCTGCATCCGTCACAGGCTGCCCGGTGATTACATGATCATCAACGAAGCCGGGAATAAAAAGCCGTTAAAGGAGATCCTCATCGAGGAAAAGGTTCCGGAAGAGGTTCGGGACCGGTTGTGGTTTCCGGCAGCAGGTTCGGAAGTACTGTGGATCCCCGGTATCAGGCGGGGCAGGACCGGTTATCTGACAAAGGAAAGTCGCCGGATCTTAAGGATCGACCTTCGTATTTCCGAGTTATAGAATTTGGAAGACCGTTATGGTAAAATATAGAAACTTATTAGGTTTTGAACAACAAGAAAGCAAATGGAGGAATTAAAAATGGGAGAACATATCCGTGTCATGGTGCCGGAAGAGAAAGTGAATCAGAAGATCAAGGAACTCGGTGAGCAGATCAGCAGAGATTATGCCGGCAAAGAGATCCATCTGGTGTGTGTCCTGAAGGGCGGTGCGTTCTTTATGTGTGAATTGGCTAAGCGCATCACCGTTCCCGTGAGCATGGATTTCATGTCCGTATCCAGTTACGGCAGCTCCACCAAATCCAGCGGTGTTGTAAGAATTGTAAAAGATTTGGACGAGCCACTGAAAGATAAGGACGTTTTGGTGGTAGAAGATATTGTAGACTCCGGAAGAACCCTGTCTTATCTGCTGGACATGCTGAAGGACAGAAAGCCCGCCAGCGTAAAGCTCTGCACGCTGCTGGATAAGCCCGAGAGACGTGTGATCGATGTGAAAGTGGATTACACAGGCTTTGAGATCCCGGACGAATTCGTGGTTGGTTTCGGTCTGGATTATGACCAGAAATATCGTAACCTCCCCTACATCGGTGTGGTGGAATTCGACGGCGACGAGGAGAAATAAAGCCGGAGCTCCAAATAATCAGGAAATGAGGATGCAGGATTGAACACAAAAAAATCGGGAAACCGTGGCATGGGTCTTTACTTTGTGCTGTTGATCGTCCTTTTGTTTGCGGCGATCTATATCAGCACAAACGGAAGTAAAACCTCTTCTTATGTCACGGAAAAAGACATGGAACAGGCACTGGAGGATGGAAATATCGTCGGTGCCGAGATCACGCCCAGCCAGACGCCACCTACGGGTTCCGTAACACTGATCGTGCGGGATACGGACAGAGGCGGACAGGCGAAGGTCACCTTCTACGTAACGGATATCGCAAAGACCCAGAAAACCCTGGAAGATCATGGCATCAACCCCGTGGTTCACGAAGCGGCAGGGGATAACTGGTTTTTGACCGGTGTACTGCCCATTCTGGTGGGAGCCGTGGTGATCGTTTTCATCTTTGTGATGATCAACGGTCAGAACGCCAGTGCCAACAAGGGTCTTATGAACTTCACCAAAAACCGCGCCAAGTTATCCATGGGCGGTGATACCAAAGTGACCTTTGAAAACGTGGCAGGACTTCAGGAAGAAAAGGAAGACCTGCAGGAGATCGTGCTATTCTTAAAGGAACCCGCCAAGTTCACCAAGGTGGGCGCGCGGATCCCCAAAGGTGTTTTGCTTGAGGGCCCTCCCGGAACCGGTAAGACTCTGCTTGCCAAGGCTGTTGCCGGAGAAGCAGGTGTTCCTTTCTTTAGTATTTCCGGTTCGGATTTTGTAGAAATGTACGTGGGTGTCGGTGCATCCCGTGTCAGAGATATGTTTGCGGAAGCAAAGAAAAATGCTCCCTGCATCATCTTTATCGATGAGATCGATGCCGTAGCAAGACGAAGAGGCGCAGGTCTCGGCGGCGGCCACGATGAAAGAGAACAGACCCTGAACCAGTTACTGGTGGAAATGGACGGTTTTGGCGTTAACGAAGGCATCATCGTCATGGCAGCCACCAACCGTGTGGATATCCTGGATCCCGCGATCCTGCGTCCCGGTCGTTTCGACAGACAGATCACCGTGGGCAGACCGGATGTTCGCGGCAGAGAAGATATCCTGAAAGTCCATGCAAAGAACAAGCCTCTGGCGGATGACGTGAACTTAGAGCATATCGCTCAGACAACAGCCGGCTTTACGGGCGCGGATCTTGAGAACCTGTTAAATGAGTCCGCGATCCTTGCGGCCAAGAAGAACCAGAGCTTTATCAAGCAGGATGATATCAACGATTCCATGATCAAAGTTGGGATCGGTTCCGAGAAAAAGAGCAAGATCATTGCCGAGAAGGAAAAGAAGATCACCGCATACCACGAGATGGGACATGCGATCCTGTACCATATTCTGCCGGATGTGGGACCTGTTTATACCGTATCCATCATTCCTACGGGACAGGGTGCGGCAGGCTACACCATGCCGCTTCCGGAAAAGGATGAGATGATCCTGACCAAAGGCAAGATGCTGCAGGAGATTCAGGTAGCCCTGGGTGGTCGTATCGCAGAAGAGCTGATCTTTGGGGATATCACTACAGGCGCTTCCTCCGATATCAAGAAAGCGACAAAGATCGCTAAGCAGATGGTCACCAGATACGGAATGTCCGAGAATATCGGTGTTGTCTGCTATGAAGATGAGGATGAGGTCTTCATCGGAAGAGATTACGGTCACACCAAGAACCACAGTGAGGCCATTTCCGGTGAGATCGATCAGGAAGTAAAGGCCATCATCTCTGAGTGCTACGATAAGGCCACAGCCCTGATCAAAGAGCATATGGATGTTCTTCATGCAGGTGCGGAAGCATTATTGAAAAAAGAAAAGATCACCAGAGCAGAGTTCGAGGCGATCTTTAACGGTGAGGATATCACCAAAACAGTTGAAGAGTAAGAAACAAAAGAGGCTGTCGATGACAACCTCTTTTTTCGTGCTTATGGATATAATACCTTATCCGTGGACCAGGATCTTTCCGCTGTAACCGGGCAGTTTGATGTTTAGCTTGCCGGCCCGGAGCTGATAGGTTTCGGGAAGCTCTGTGAACCCGTCCCGATCCGAACTCAGGATACAGGTCAGGCTGTCCTCTTTGGGGATACCGCAGAGCCATACGGGAACCTGAACTTCGATATCGTACTCGTTGTTGTTGATCAGCGTGATGGTCTGGTGGGACTCATCAAACCGCGCATAACACAGGAAGTTGTGCTCACCACCCAGACGCTTTGTGGATCCGGTACGGAGTTCCGGTCTGTTTTTCCGCAGGCGGATGGCTGCTTTGTGGAAGTGCAGGAGCTGCTTATCCTCGTGTCCCCAGGGATAGGTACGACGGTTATCGGGATCCGTAAATCCGCAGACACCGGCCTCATCTCCGTAATACAGGGTGGCGGCACCGGGCCAGGTCATCTGGACCAGTACGGCTTCCCGCATCACCGCAAGGGAAACGTTCTCGTTTGCGGCTTCTGGACCCAGGTTTCCGGTACGTCCCACTTTCCGGTTGGTCCGTGTCAGGAACCGGGAGTGATCATGGTTGGAAAGCTCATTCATGCTGATGAGTCTTGAGGGCATGGTCATCTTTGCACCGTTGTAATACATGGCGTTCCAGAAGGCATCGATATTGCCAAGAAGATCATGCCGGTATTCATCGCTGTGTTTTTCCATTCCTGTCAGGAACCAGGTCAGGGGTTCCATAAAGGCATCGTAGTTCATGACGGAATCCCACTGATCGCCCTGGAGCCAGGGTGAGGGATCACCGTAATGCTCCGCGAGGATGATGGCATTGGGATTGGCCAGCTTTACGGTACGTCGGAAATCCGCCCAGAACCTATGGTTCATCTCCGGACTCATGCCAAGATCCGCTGCCACGTCAAGTCTCCAACCGTCCGCATTATAGGGCGGGGACACCCACTTTCTGGCGATGTGCATGATGTACTCGTAAAGGCTGGGAGAACCTTCGTAATGAAGTTTCGGGAGGGTATCGTAACCCCACCAGCCGTCATAAGTTGCGTTATAGGGCCAGGCGTTTTCATCGTGGAAGAAGAAGCAGCCGCGATAGGGGCTGGTATCGGAGATAAAAGCACCTTTTTCGTAACCGGGGGCATGTTCGTAGATCTGTTCCCGGTCCAGCCACTTGTTAAAGGAACCGCAGTGATTGAACACGCCGTCGATGATAACTCTTATTCCGCGTTTGTGAGCTTCGTCCACAACCTTGGCAAACAGAGCGTTGGAAGCTTCCAGATTTCTGCGATTGGTGACGCGGGTGATAAATCTGGTGGCGTTCTTATTGGAATGATCGCCGTCCTCTAAGAGTTTTCCCTCGTCCATGACGATCCGTCCGAAATGAGGATCGATGTAATCGTAATCCTGGATGTCGTATTTGTGGTTGGAAGGGGAAACAAAGAGGGGATTAAAATAGATCACCTCAATGCCAAGTTCCTTCAGATAGTCCAGTTTCTGGAGGACACCGTCTAAGTCTCCGCCGTAGAATTCTCTCACGCCGTCGGCCGCGGGATATTTATCCCACTGCTCGGGAGGTACTCTGTGGGAGTAATCTCCCAGGTAGAAGTACTCGTGGTCCAGGACATCATTATCGGGATTGCCGTTGTAAAAACGGTCCACATAGATCTGGTACATCACCGCGCCCTTAGCCCAATGAGGGGTCCTAAAGCCCGGGATCACGGAGAAACAGGTTTCAGGCGAGCGATAAGGCGTAGCTCCTCTCTGATCGTAATAATATTCGATGGCACCGGCCTGTACGTGGAAACAATACAGGTAGGGCTGGTCACTGAGCTGGACATCCAGCTCATAAAAATCAAAATCTCCTACGGAGGACACCTTTTTCATGCGAAGAGCCTGTCCGTCATGGTCCAAAAAGACTTCATCCACGTTGTTCTTTGCGGTACGGAAGCGGACCCGCATGTGGCCGTAAGGTTCCGGCTCGCAGGGCGTCAGATAATGCTCCGTGGTGTCGGAATACAGAGCGTCCTTGTTAAAGACGGGACGCATGGATGATATATATTGAGGACCGAAAACTCCTGTCCAAAAACTCATGGTCTTATCTCCTGTGGATTAGGATCCCAATTACACGTTACTATACTACTATATTTTATCCTAAGGATAAATGCACAATCTGCCCCGGAACGTAAAAACGCCGATTTTGGGGAAATCGGCGTTTTCAGAGAAGGTATTTCTTTCTTATGGGGTATAGCAAAAACTATAATGTATTGGGGGGTTACAAGTAGTATATTACCATCGGCCCCCTAGTGTGCCAAGGCTCACATTTCACAAAGTTTACAAAAACCTCATCACAATTTTGTGAAAAATTACCAAAGAAACTGAGGAAATTGGTCAAATAACTTTTCGGACCTGTTCCAGGCGCTTTTCAAACATCTCGTAAAAGTCCTTATTGGCATCATAGGGTGCGATAAAGAAGGTCTGGAGGATGAACATATTCATCTGTTTGCTGTACTCCTCAACCTTGGATAGCATGAACTTGCCCTGCATTTCCCGGACAAAGTAGTGCCAGGTCACAAGAAACTTCTCGTAAGAAGGCATACGGGGTGTTCCGATCCATTTGGAGATCTTTACTTTGGCCTTTTCTTCCGGAGGACATTCATCCCCCACAACGAAATATCGGAATGAACCGTTTGCATAGTCCCTGCCCAGAGGGTAGAGGCGGCAAAGCCCGGGGCGGTGTTCGTGGATACTGCAGCGACCTTCTTCGTCCAGGAAACTGCAGGCACCGGTGGTCTCGTCCATCTTCATGTGAGGCAGGATCATACCGTCTGCCACGGTCAGGGCGATGCGGTTATCCAGGAGTTCCGCGAAAGGCTTTTCCAGTGCCTTACATAATGTATAGACATCATAGGGATCCAGCAGTATGGTATCTCCCATGCCACGGCAGCAGGCACCGCACCCGTTACAGGAGGGGCAGCTGATCTTGACCATATCTGAGGATAAATAGCGTTTCATCTGCATTTTTCTTACCTTACGTATTCAGAAATACGGCAAATATGCCGAAATCTACATGATAGGGTTATTATAACACAGGAAAAAGGAGTTTCCCGAAATGCCCAGCAGGATCGAAGCTATCAATCGCATATACGACACCTACGCGGTGACATCCAAGAGCAGATATATCTATGTCTACGATGTTTCCTATGATTACGCCAGGTGGTCCAGGAATACTCTGGATTATTTTGCCGTGGAAGGAGAATACATCGAGCATTTTCGGACTGCGCTTGAAAAGATGATCCACGCCGAGGATCTGAAGGCCTTCCGGGAGTTTTTTTCGGATGCTCTAAAAGGAAAGACCGATGAACTGCCCTTTGAGTGCAGAATGAGAAACCGGGACGGGGAGTATGTGGTGTGCTCCCACAAGATGGTGGTGATCAAGGACTATTCCGGAAATGCCGCCTTTCTTGCCTGTGCCATTACCAATCACGGTATTGTTGATAACACGGATCCCATCACGGATCTTCCTAATCAGTATGAACTCCTTGGAGCCATGCGGGATTACCGTGTCCAAAAGAAGAGATATACGGTCCTTGCCATGAATCTCATGGAGTTTGGTGAGATCAACCGCAGATACGGCTATGAATTCGGAAACAGTCTCTTAAGGGCATTTGCGGAGATGCTGAAAAAAGCGGCGGGACGATACGGCAGATTGTACCGGGGTGAAGGGACAACCTTCATCCTGTTAAGCGATATCCTGACGGATGATGAGGCCGGGAGGCTCTATGACAGACTTCAGGAGCGTTCGGAGCGGGAACTCATGGTCAAGGGACAGCTGATCCAGATGAAGCTCTGCGGCGGGATCGTCCTGGCGGGAGATCTGAAAGTGGATGAACACGTGGTGTTTACCAGTGCCCTGGTGGCCTTGGACAGTTCCCGGGATAAGATGCAGGGAAAATTGATCCGCTATCACGGAACCCAGAGAGACTATGATAAAAACGCCCTTCGCCTCATGGAAGCTGTAAGAAACAGTGTGCTCCATGATTTTGACGGATTTTACCTGGAGTATCAGCCCATCGTCACGGCAGATCATGAAAAGATCCGGGGAATGGAAGTCCTTTTGCGCTGGAAAAAATAGCCATTCGGGGAAGTCGGCACCGGGGAATTCATCAAATGGATCGAGAGAGATCCTGTCTTTCCCAAGTTGGGAACCTGGATCCTGGAGCGGGCGCTGACAGATACGGCAGAGATGCGAAAAGCCCATCCGGAAGTGACCATCAACGTGAACCTTGCCTACATGCAGCTTGGAGAAGCGGATTTCCGGAGCATGGTGATCAAGCTCCTAAAAGAATCCGGAACAACACCCGGCGGTCTTTGCCTGGAGCTTTCGGATGATATTGCCAGCTGGGATCCAAGACATTTGAAGAACCAGATCGCGACCCTGAAATCCTGGAGTGTACTTATTGCTCTGGATGTGCACAGTTTCGGAGCACTGGATCTTATCGTCAAGGAAAAGCTCCCCATCGATATTTTGAAACTGGGGCCGGAGTTCGCAGGAAATTATAAAAACGGCATCACCAAAAAGGCCATGCTGGAATCCATCGTTCAGTTTGCCAGACAGATCAATATGAAGGTTTGTATCACCGGGGTGGAATCAAAGGAAATGGCGGAAGACATGAAGAACTACGGGCCCACCAGCCTTCAGGGATATTATTATTCCCGTCCCCTTCCGCTGGAGGAAGTCAGTAAGCTTCCGCTATTTGAGGTCAAAGAAACCAAAGAACAGGAAAACCGTAAATAAAAAAAGCCCCTAAAAAGGGAGGAAGCCAAGCGAGCAAGCTCGCTTGGCCTTTATTATGAAAAAGTTATTATAGGGAATGTCGTTTGTTAGTAGATAACTTCATTTCTGTTATCTTATGCTCTCAGTATATAGGTCAGTTTTGTCGAAAAATTGTTGACCGCGTGAAAGATTCTTGAATGAATTATGAACAAACTATGAACGGCACCCTTGTTTATCCTCCCGTAAGGCCCTTATCTTTCGGGCAGTTTTTCGGGTTCGGGATAGTCTACACCGAAGGTTTCCACGGTCACACTCTCCATGACCTGGGGCTCTAAAGGTCTGTCGGAATAATCGGTTGCGGTCTCAGCGATGGCGTTTACCACTTCAAGACCTTCCGTTACTTTACCGAAAGCAGCGTACGCGCCGTCCAGGTGGGGGGAATCCTTGTGCATGATAAAGAACTGGCTGCCGGCGGAGTCGGGGAACATGGTGCGGGCCATGGAAAGGACGCCTGCGGTATGCTTTAAGTCATTCTGGAAACCGTTCTGGGTGAATTCACCTTTGATGGAGTAGCCTGGGCCGCCCATGCCGGTACCTTCGGGATCGCCGCCCTGGATCATGAAGCCGTTGATCACGCGGTGGAAGATCACGCCGTTGTAAAAGCCCTTATTGATCAGGGAGATAAAGTTGTTAACGCTGGTCGGGGCGATCTCGGGATACAGTTCAGCCTTGATAACGCCGCCATTTTTCATAGTGATGGTTACGATGGGGTTCTGTGCCATAGTGTTTCCTTTCTTTTACGGATATAATATACACATACGTACTTACATATGGTCGCTTTTCCTATTGTATATAAAACCATGAACCTGTGCAAATGGTAAGGTGGCTTGGAAATGGAAAGATTAAGGATCGTGCCGTGAAATGAGCTTACAATTGAAAGAGATCCTGCGGATCACAAAAGAGAATATGTACGACGCAGTTCCGCTTCTAAAAAAGGAGGCGGATCCTGAAGTCCTTGTTTTGTGCTGGGATCCGGAGATCGCGGAGGCTCTGATCGAAAAGGGCTGGGCAGTACTTGGGATCGAAACAGAGGGAGAGCACATGAGTGTTCCTTATGTTGCAATGGACCCCGAGGAGCTGGATGAGGAGTATCTCCTTCGAGTCTGGCAGCGCCAAAGGGGGATCCCCTGGAAGATCCTGGAAACTGACAGATGTGTCATCAGAGAGACCGTCGTGGAGGATGTGGAGGCCTTTTACCGGATCTATGCAGTTCCCTCCATAACGAAATACATGGAAGACTTGTTCGAAGATCCGGAAGAGGAGATCGAATACACGAAAACCTACCGGGAAAAGATCTATGCGCTGTACGGTTACGGGATCTGGACTGTTTTATCGAAAAGTGACGGAAGTGTCATTGGAAGAGCCGGGATCACAAATCGGAAAGGCTATGACCTGCCGGAGATCGGATATATGGTTGCAGCTCCGCTTCAGCGACAGGGCATTGCCGAGGAGGTTTGCCGCGGGATCCTTCATTATGCGAAGGAAGAACTGGGTTTTGAGGCGGTCCGGGTGCTGACGGAGCCGGAGAACGAAGCGTCCCTGAAACTGTGTGAAAAACTGGGGGTCCGTTGGAGAGAGGATGTGACGGAGAATGGCATCTTGTTCCGAAGCGGGATCTTTACGTTAAACTGACGAAAATCGAACATATGTATTGATTAATAGGAAGAACTCTGCTAAGATGAAATCGAACAAATATTCGGTTTTCGTCTGAGCGGAGTTTTTTATGGTTCTGAAAGAAGATCTGACACTGGAACAAAAACTGCAGATTTTGGGTGATGCTGCAAAGTACGATGTGGCCTGCACATCCAGCGGCTCGGACCGGAGCGGGGAAGGATTTTCCATGGGAAATGCCATATCCGCCGGGATCTGTCACAGCTTTACCCAGGATGGCCGCTGTATCTCGTTGTTGAAGATCCTTATGACAAATGAGTGTATCTATCAGTGCAAGTACTGTATCAACCGGGCATCCAATGACACCCTTCGGGCGACCTTTACCCCGGAAGAGGTGGCAAAACTCACCATGGAGTTTTATAAGCGCAATTACATCGAAGGCCTTTTCTTAAGTTCCGGCATCTACCCTACGCCTCAGGCATCAGCGGAGCGTATGCTGGAAGCGGTTCGGCTCCTTCGGCAGACCTATCGCTTCGGCGGGTACATCCATGTAAAGTCCATCCCCGGAGCGGATGCGGACACCCTGTATGAACTGGGATGGCTGGCGGACCGCATGAGTGTCAATCTGGAACTGCCCACCGCGGAAGGACTGAAAGAACTTGCTCCCAATAAGAACAGGAAGAATATCCTGACCCCCATGCGGATGATCCAGAACGGAATCCGGGAAGACGGGGGCGAACACGCAAGAGGCTTGCAAGCCGGCAATCGCAAACGACTTGCAGCCGTGAATGCAGCGGCGGATGAAGAACGTTTTCTTGAAAACGCCCATCGGCAGGGTTTATTGCAGGGTATACGGGAGGATCCCGTAGTGTCCCGCAAGCAGGTTACCACCCAGGGCGCCCGGAGCGGTGAAAAGTTTCT
>JAFUUM010000380.1 GCA_017477805.1 Lachnospiraceae bacterium | reverse complement strand
TGAGGGATCACCGCACCGTCCAAAGTTACGGATAAAGGAGATTTTTCCTTATGGATCAGGGTTACCTGAACGCTCTCCACCGGATCCTTGTAAGAGCCCTCCGCATCAAAGGAGAGCTTTACCAGTTCACGTCCGGACATGGTGATCTTCGTCCGTCTGAAAACTCCGTTTTCAAAATCATTGGTGACACCGTCATCGTCATAGAGTGTAAAGCTGCTCTCTTTGCCGTCTTCTCTGGGTGCCACGAGGAGTTCTAAGGCCGTTACGGGATCCTTTTGCAGGTTCATGGGCTGATTGCCCGCCGTGGGGTAAATACCGCCCTCCCGCAAAAATCTGGGAATGGAATCCTCATCCACGGGGATGGTGATCACCTGTCCGCCTTCGTACTCCGTATAGACCTCATCCAGGGCATACCACTTTGCTCCGGCGGGCAGATAAACCTGCTTTTCTCTTTGGCCCTCTTCCAGCACGTTTGCAACAAGAAGGCTGGGGCCAAGAAGGAATTCAAAGTTTTCTTCGTAGACCCTCTCATCCTCCTGGAATTCGTACACCAGAGGACGCATGATGGGTGCACCCGTTCTGTGGGCTTCATCTTCCAGGGCATAAAACAACGGGATCATGCGATAGCGCAGTTTGATGGCATCCCGGATCCTGTCGGTCTGACGATGGTACATCCAGGGCTCCGTTACCGTGTTGTCGGAGCTTGCGGAATGGATGGAAAACCGGGGCTGGAAGATACCGTGCTGCACCCAGCGAAGGAAGAGTTCCTCGGTGGGTGCAGGGCCTGCAAAGCCGCCGATGTCCGCTCCCTCATTGGGCTGGCCGCTGAGGCCCATGCCAAGGATGGAGGGGATGTTATACTTGATGGTCTTCCAGCTGGTGAAGTTGTCTCCTACCCAGTTCTGGGCATATTTCTGGACTCCGGGTCCGCCGCTTCGGCAAACAACATAAGGTCTTGCCTTGGGATTGTGTTCCCGCACGGCTTCAAAAGCCAGCCGGTTCATGATATTGCACATGATGGGCTTTAAGCCCCCGATGGTGCCGGCTTCACCGTCGCCGCAGCAGATGGCATCCTTATCCCAGACACCGTCGTATTCGCAGTTATCGTCCCAGATAGAGTCAGTGCCCACATGGATCACGTTGTCCGTCAGCATCTTCTTCCAGGCCGCTCTTGTCTTTGGATTGGTAAAATCAAAGGCGATACCGGGACCGCCCCACCAGCCGCCCACGGAAGGCTTGTCCTGCTGAACAGAGTCAGCAACAAAGAGTCCCTCTTTCTCCAATTCGTCCTTCATGGGATGGACCAGTAAGATCGACGGTTTTACATTGGGTACCGCCTGAGCGCCCCGCTCATTCATCCCCGCAAAGAACTTCTCGGGATCCGGGAACCGTTCTTTATTCCAGGTAAAGACGCAGCGCTTGTTGTTGGCCTGGGTAGTGTAACCGGAGGAAAGATGGAAGCCGTCGATGGGGAAATCTTTTTCCCGCACCTGATCCACAAAGGATAAGAGCTCGGCATCGCAGTCCTTTTCCAGTTCCGAATAGTACATGGAAGAACCCTGATAACCAAGGGCACGCTTGGGCAACAGCGCGGGCCGTCCCGTCAGGCAGGTGTAATCATCCACCACCTTGGCGATACTTCCTTCGCACATCATAAACAGATCAATGTCCCCGCCGTCCGTCTGGAAATAACTGTAACGGGGCCAGTAATTGCTCTTTTCTCCGCCCAGGTTAAAGACGGATTCATAGAGGTTGTGATAGAACATGCCCATGGCGTAGGACGGTGTTTTCTCCCCTGTCTCAGGGTTAAACGGCCCTCTCCGCAGGCGGATGTAGAACGGGATGTGCTTGTACATGGAATTGCACTTTTCCGCATCGTAGGCCCAGGAGTCCGTAGCACGTTCTCTGATAAATTCATAATTCTTGTTCAGGTTTCCGGTACGCTCACCGAAGCCGTAGAAACAATCGTCTTCTTCCATCCTGCTGTAGTGGATGAGGCGGTTGTTGGAATCCTTTTGGAAAGGCGCACCGGGAATGGTGGCATAGATCTCCCGCTCTCCGTCATAAACACGGAGACATAAGGGATCCTTTTCCACACGGACTTTTATGTCCGCACCCGCAAATTCATAGGCCTCCG
>JAFUUM010000379.1 GCA_017477805.1 Lachnospiraceae bacterium | reverse complement strand
TGGAAGAAAAGGTCGCACCGTTTAACTCAATGATGGCATCTTTTCCATCAATCTTCTGTGCTTTCTGGTCTCCGGTTGCCTCTGTATTAAGACCAAGAGCGGTAAGTACCTTCGTGGATGCTTCTCCTTCGCCTGCAGAGATCGTAAAGTCGTATTCCCCACCGGTCTTGGAAGCGCCGATGAAAATACGGCCGTTCTTCTCGTCAAAATTGGCATTCACGCCGCATCCCTTGATCTTGGCGACGATATCATCAATCGTTGCATCCGCATGGAACTTCAGTTCCTTTTCTTCTCCGTTTACCTTTACCTTTAAAGAAAAGTCATCCTGTACACCAAGATCTCCCATAATGGTATTTCCGGTTGCATCGGCTTTCTTGTAGGTACCGTCACTTTCCGCTCTCATGATCTTGCCACCGGTCATGTACGCCGACTGAGCAAGCTGCTTGACCTTTAATGTCTGGGTTCCGGACATGGCATTACCGCCGGTAACAACAGAGGCCACGGAAGAATCCGATACCGTAGTGGTCTTTTTGGAATAACCACTGGCAAATCTCATGTTATCCAGCGTGGATGTGTAAAATTTATATACTTTGCTGTTCAGTTCTTTCCATGCATCCATCTTCCAGCTCAATTTCGTCTGTTTTTTCTGCATGGACTGAACTTTAACGGATCTGGCACTGGCGAGCTCGGTGATGATGGTCTCGGTATCCAGGCCGGAATTCATACCGGTTATCCTTACCATACTGTCCTCTCCTTTCTCACATAACATACAGTACGCGAACGAGTCTGTTCCCGATCAGATCATCCGTGATCCTTTGCCCGTATGTCACACGTTTGCTGTCTTATCTCTTCTCATCCACCATAAGACCGGCCATCTCCCAAACCTTGGCGATCATGTCCAGGGTCTTCTCGGGAGGAAATTCCTTGATGACTTTCTTGGTCTCTTTGTCTACCACTTTGATGGTGACACGGTTTGTGGCTTCATGATAGCCGAACTGAACCTCGGAATTTGCAGCCTTCTTGTTGATCTCTTCGATGGACTTTCTGAGTTTCTCGTTCTGTTTCTGGATCTGCTCTTCGGTCTCTTCCCCTTCATGCTGTTTGCTGGGCATGCTGATGGAAAGAGTCGCAGCCTGATTCTCATTCTCCTGTCTGGAATAATCCTGAGAAGGAGTCTCTGCCTGCTGAGCCGCTACCTCTGCCTGAGGCTGTTCCTGCATCTGCTGGGGAGCTGCCTGAGGTGCTGCCACCTTTACAGGTTCGGGAGTGCTGTATGTTACGTTCATTGCATTTCTGATTGGATCGATTGCCGCCATGTTACTCACCTCCATGTTCGATTTGACGACGGGAAGACTCCATCCATGTCTTCCGATAATTGTTTCAACCTCGTTCCTGCGCATACGTCGATACGCATGGTTACTCTATCACTTCTTTTATCGGTTACCTCTTTCGGAAACTTTAGGGCAGAATCCAAAAATGATCACAGGAGTTTGCTGAGAACGTCCACATTGGCCTGTGACATTGCTTCCTTATTGGCATTCTGGATCTCTACATAGATTTCTTTACGGTAAACCGGAATGCTCTTGGGTGCGGAAATTCCCAGCTTTACCTGGTCTCCCTTCACCTCAAGGACCGTTATTTCTATATTATTATTGATCACAATAGCTTCTTGTTTTTTTCTGGTCAGTGCTAACATAGTTTCTCCGTTTCTGCTGTTTCATCAGTCTTTTTTCTTGATGATGTCGTAGATCAGGAACTTGGTGGTGTATTCCTCATTCTCCACGATCACCTGAACCGCTTTTCTCGTTTCCGCATTTATCACGAAGGGTGCTTGAAGGTTTACGGAAATATTGTTCAGATCGATGGGCACGTTAACGGAAACCAGAACCAGAAGGTTTTCTTCGTTGAGTTCGCCGATCTCTTTTAACAGTTCGTCATCCACCACGGGATTGTAGTCCGGCTTTACCAGCAGCGGATCCATTACGGGAATGGCGAACATCGGCTCATCAATACTCTGCAGCCAGCGGATCCCCACATTACTCCCCTTATCCTCATCATAGATCAGTTTAAATCTGCGAAGATCGGGAAATCCCACAATTCCGCCGGGGAATGTGATAACCTTCTCTTCTTCAACACCGATTTCTCCAAATACTCTCGTTGTTACTTTTTCCATGATTTGCTCCTTCTCTTGCTTGCTTTATTTACCCCAAAACAAGCGACGCGAACTCGTCACGCCGCTTGTTTATCGTTTCGCACCTTATATCATAACATATTTTCAGAAAATTTCATATATTTTTATCTAATTGCTACTTAATTAGATGTAATCCATCAAACTGGTCTTCATGATCTTCGAAGTTGCCATCAACGACGCATTGTAGGTCATCTCCGCACTCTGAAGCTTTACTGCCGTCTCGGCGATATCCACATCTTCGTTGGTGCTCTTCAGCTCCTCGAAGGTGGTCTTCTGATCCATCATACGGCTCTTTACAAGATCCAGTCTGGCAGCTCTCGCACCGCTGTTGGTGGTTGCAACGTTCACCTGGTCCAGGTAGTTCTGGATTGCGGTGATGCCGCTTCCGAAGAGGTTCTTTAAGTTCTCTCTTGCCAGGGTATACGCCTTCTCCGCTGCATCATAGAGTTTCTGGAGCTCCGGTTTTTCCGCTTCCGTGGCATTCTCCAGCATGGTCCCGAGAACATTCTTCACATTCTCGACTTTGTCCATATCCTCCAAGGCCCGCAGGATATCGTCCACTTCTCTGACAACACCGGGATTGAAGGCTTCATCTGCAGTGGTGTTTACCTGAAGTCTCTGATTAAAGCTCACATCATACTCGATGATCTGCTTTTCCACGTTGGGATCCAGATAAGTCGCATTGTAAATGATGTCTTTGTAAACCGGAAGGGTACTGTCGGCAGGCATTGTGCCTTCCAGCTTTTTCTTGAGCAGATCGGAACTCTTTCCCGTCCCCGCCAGTGCAGCATTCAGGATATCTTCCCGATCGCTATCAGCCAGGTTCTCCAGGGTCCCGTCTTCTCCTGCGGTCCTGCAGCAGAAATAATGCTGGGGACGAAGATCTCCTTCTGCGAACTTGGTCTTACGGTAGGTGACATGGATCTTGCCCTCATCCGCATCCGTGGTATCGGGATTATCCTTGCAGGCAGCCAGTTTCTCGTAAACGTTCTTTCCGATGAGTAGTTCGCCCGTATCTTTTAAGTAAAAGATCTTATCCGCATTGGCATCATCGGAGATCAGATCATAGGGATTCGGGATATCCGTGGAAAGATAAGCGTCCGTCGCGGTAAGGGTCTTCCAGGAATGGGTCGAGGGAGTTGTGGATGTATCTTCTTCACAGTAATTGATCACAGGTGTAAACCCGTCTTCTCCCAGCGTGTCCAGATCCTTATAGGACAATCTCATGCGATAATACTGCATATTGTTGATATCCTGCTCGGCAACGCTGGTATACTTCTTCTCGGTACCCTGGGTAAAATCTGCCAGGTTCTTCTCACCAGCCGCACTGGAATCTACGGTGTAGTACGTCTTCGCGGGATCAACAGCCGTGTCGGTACTCAGCGCATAGGTTCCGTCCGTCTGCAGTTCGTACCATGACAATGCGGAAGGATCCTCCGTTCCCGCAGGTGTCACTGCCACATAGGAATCACCCTGGACAAATGTCGTATCCACATGGAACCCACTCCGGAGATCATCTGCCGTCAACTGCTCTGTGATCTCGTATGTCTGCTCCGTATCTTCATCAAACATCAGAGACACTTCGGTACGATATCCGGTAAAGACATATCTTCCCGCGTAGTCCGCATCGCCCGTAGCGTAAACTTCCTTCTGCAGAGCCTTAAGCTGCTGGGAGATCACGGTCCGGTCCGCGCTGGTCAGATACTGGTTGACGCCCTTGTTGTACTGGACCGTCATGGACTGCAACACATCGCTGACCTTTCCGAGAGCATCGGAGGTGGTGGTCAGCCAGGCATTGGCATCCGGGATATTGTTCCCGTAGTACTGGGTGATCTGGGTTACGTTACTGCGCAGTTTTAGCCCTCTGATGGCGCTTACCGGATCATCGGAGGGTCTTACATTCTTTTTCCCTGTGGACATCTGAATGCTCAGATTGTTCTCAGACTCCTTGGTGGAGTTAATATTGGTCAGGGAGTTGTTCTGCATGATCTTATTTGTGATTCTCATAAGGAAAGCCCTCTATTAGTTACCCGTATTCAGGATCAGCTGGTCGTAGATCTCCGTAAAGGTGGAGATGACCTTGGAGCAGAGCACGTAGCTGTTCTGGAAGTTCACCAGGTTCTCCGCCTCTTCATCCTTATCCACACCGGAGATGGATAATCTCTGGTTCTGCAGCACATTCTTCAGGGTGGTGAAGTTCTGTGCAAAAGTATCTGCATTATTTGCGTTTAAGGTGATGTCTCCAAGGAGGCTTGTCAGGAAGTCTCCTGCGGTAGCGCCTCTGAAGCTCATCATCTTCTTATCTTTATTCATCTGTACAAGGAGGGATAAGTTGTCGTACTGAGACTCACCCTCTGTCAGGGAAGCGCCGGTCTTGGTTGCCAGCAGTTCGCTGTTCTTCCGGAGGTTGATCGCCACATTGAAGTTTGCGGCCGTCAGGCGGTAGTAACTGTCATCATAACAGTTCACCTTTGCGGTATCTCCAACCGCCACGCCGGAAGTGATGGCCGTTCCGTAAAAGATCTTGGAAGTTTCCAAAAAAGTTGCCATGGAAGCGGTAGATGTACCCATCTGTGCCCCCACAGTATTTCCGTTTTCCGAAACCGCCTCTCCGGTCTCAAGATCTCCGGTCAGGACCACCTGGCCCTGGAGGCCGTCATCGGTAACACCCTCTAACATGATCTTGTTAAAAGCTTCGGAGAAGTTTCG
>JAFUUM010000378.1 GCA_017477805.1 Lachnospiraceae bacterium | reverse complement strand
AGCATCCCGAAATGGAATTCGTCCAGCTCCAGATCAATTATTTGGATTGGGAGAGCGAGAAAGTTCAGTCCCGGAAGAATTACGAAGTGGCCGTAAAACACGGCAAAAAAGTGGTGGTCATGGAGCCTGTAAAGGGCGGCACCCTGGCCAATGTACCCGAGCAGGTGGAAGGCATGTTAAAGGCCATGGATCCGAATATGTCCGTTCCTTCCTGGGCCATTCGCTTTGTGGCAACCCTTCCCGAAGTTATGATGGTATTGTCCGGCATGAGCAATTTGGAGCAGATGGACAATAACACCTCGTACATGCAGGACTTCAAGCCTCTGACGGAAGAAGAGATCGAGACTCTTCACAGAGCAGCCGACGTGATCAATGGCGGCATCACCATCCCCTGTACCGGATGTTCCTACTGTACCGAGGGATGCCCTATGCACATCGCCATTCCGAAGTATTTCTCACTTTACAATGCGGATCTTCGGGAAACCAAGGGAGAAGGTGCTCCCGTGAAAAAGAGCGAGTACGAGGCCCTTACCTCCGAGTTCGGAGCAGCAAGTGCCTGCGTGCAGTGCGGACAGTGTGAAGGCATCTGTCCTCAGCGCCTGCCCATTATCAAGAACCTGCAGGATGTTGCAGCAAGATTTGAATAAAGACAAAAAAGGTTCCCCCGCCGCCGGCGGAGGAACCTTCTTTAATGTGAACGACTTACTTCCGTCACCAGTTCCATGGGGGACTGGCAGATGCGGTAGATCACGTCTTCAAAGGAGATGAACTTCTTCTCACGGATGAACTTTAAGTACTTGGGGGTCATGCGCATGGTGATGCCGTAGTTCTTGAGCCCCTGATTGACCTTTTCGTTGATGGAACGGCAGGTCTCATCGGGATTTTGGGAAATGCTCTTACTGAGGATGGATAGGAGGGTGCCCACGGTACGGGCAAAGCCTTCCGCATTCTGGTCCGTGCCAACGTCAAGGGCCTGCATGGAGCTCATTTCCCAGTTGTGATGGGTATAGTAAATGCCGTATTCCAGATCCAGCTCCATCAATCGGTCGGTGTTCAATTCCCGGATCCAGACGATGTTGCCGTGGACAAACATCTTGTCCACAAGGAACAACTTGTCCTCAAAGGGGAAGGAAACTTCCGAACAGCCTGTCAGCGTCAGGATGCTGCGGATCTTCTTGGGAGCCGTCTCTTCGGCTTCCACAACGTGAATATCCTGATCCGCGGTGCTTTCTGTTTTTTCGCTGACAGTGGGATCGCTCCAGGCAGGGGCGGCTTCATCGAAACTGCCTGCCGTGCCTTGACCGGGATCTTCAAAGCCGGTTGAACCCGTTCCGAATTCTGCAGAGGTGTTTGCGTCCCCAACTACACTGGCATCTGCAGCACCTGCCGTCTCTGCGCTGGCTGCCCCATTCTCCCCAAACTCCGTCATGGGTTCCGGCCTTGTGATATCGCAGGTAAACAGGATCTTGCCGTCCGCATCCGCTGCAAAGGGACCGGGCAGAGGCTTGATCCCTGCTTTTTCCCCGAGATAATCCGTGAGGAGATCCAGTTCCGACCCGTCGGGATTTTCAAACCGCATCTCCGGCTCGAAGGCTTTGCCCAGCATTTCCGTGGTAATGGGAATGCAGGAAGTCTCCGGCAGGTAATCGTAGAGATTGGTGTGGAGCAGGGTATGCCGTCCTTTTTCCGACAAGGTGATGGAAATGGTGTGGGTACTGTCCACAAGATATCCCGCCTCTTTCTCCCAGGGCTTAGCCCCGTTGAAGAAGAGGTTTCCGCCGGTGTACACGGGGAGATGGTCGTAGTAAACGTCCGAAGTGGGATCCGTTCTTGTCTCCGGCTTTAAACTCTCCATGTACTGGGGGTGCGTGGGATAGCCGTCGTACACAAAGGTGCCGCACTGCAGATTGGCGGCATCTTTTTTGTCTTCCCCGATCATCTTAAAGTAAGAGGCCAGGTCGGGACGAACCGTCTTCTGGATAAAGATATTGTTGTAAAATCTGGCATCTCCGTGAAGGATGGTCATAAATCCGGCGATCTTCGTGGAGTGGGGCAGATGATAAGGCGTATATCTCGGCGCAGGGAACCGCTTTCCGCCGTTTTCCCCGCCGGAACCGACATAGGAAAAACTTCCGGCGATGAGGTTATGGACAAGCGCGATGCCCTGGGTGCTGAGCCTGCATCCAATGTCTGATAAGAGCAGGTTGTGATCGATCATGGTGGGACCGTGGGAAACTTCCACAAATAAGTCTTCCCCGATCTGGAAGGGATGGGGGATATCGCAGCCTGCGGGAGGTGTATTTCCGTGGAAGAAGTTGGCGGTGACTCTGGTTCCCTGGGCTTCCCAGTCAAGCCATAAACCGCGGGTACAGTGATGGATGTGGTTTCTCCGGATCACCGTATCGATGGCGGCATGGAACTTGATCCCTGCGATCTCGTAACCGCAGAGATTTCCGTCTACGTTGATATGATGGATATTGTTTTCTTCGATGAGTGAGAAGGCGCAGCCCATGTGGCCGACGATGCCGGCCTGACCGCAGTGATGGATATTGCAGTGGCGGACAACGTGAGAGCCGACGGTTTCCTTGCTCCAGCCTTCGTTCACGCTCTGACACACAACTTCCCGCTGGGTCTGAGTGCCGTCTTTGACGTATTTCAGGCTCCATTTATTCTCCTGATCCGGCTGATAGCACTTGCCAAGAGAGATGCCGCAGCAGGTGGAACCGCTGATATCGCAGTCTTCGATGACCCAGCCCTTGGACCAGTTGGGACCGATCATGCCGTCCTGGAACGCCGTGGGAGGGGCCCAGGTGGTGGCAGCGTGGCGTACGGTAAAGCCGGAGAGTACGATGTGGTCACAGCCCGTCTTTTCCGGGAAAAAGCAGCGTCTTCTGACAATAACTTCCGTCAGTTCCTCTTCGGGATTGCAGTCCCCAAAATTGGCATATAAAAGGGTATCACCCTTATCCTGACGGGTGTACCAGGTGAGCTCCGTTCCGGCAGCATCCCAGGCAGAAGTGTTCTTTTCCGGATGGCGGACCTGATCCAGAGAAGAGACTTCGGTCAGGGGCTTTCCGTTTAAGAAGATCCCGCCGGTGTGGATCTTTCCCCCTTCGGAGGGAATATGCCAGTCACCGCCGATGAGGGTGGTATAGGGATTGTATGAGCCAAAATAGGAGCCGGGGATCCGAAGTCTGTAGACTTTTTTCTCATAAGGCTCCCAGCCTCTGATCCGGTCGGAACCCGTGATCACGGCAGCACCCTTGGAGACACTGCGGTAAACGATGGGCTTATCTTCGGTTCCGCCAATGGGCGGGATCACCTGTTCCCGGTAAATGCCGGGGCCCACCAGGATCTGATCTCCGGGAGAAGCGGTAGATGCCGCTTCGGATATGGTACGAAAAGGACGGGAACTGGTACCGTTCCCTCCGGGAGCTGTCTTGGCAGATACGTAAATGAGCATGTCGGACTCCTCTCTTTCTTTTACACGGAACAGGCGGTAAAACACCGCGCATCCTTAGTATATATCGACAGAAATGCCACCTGTCTATAGGTTGTTTCGGGTGGTCAATTCGGGTATACTGTTATATTAGGGTAAAATGCTTATTTCCCGCCAAAACAGGCGGATCACAGGAGTGGTTGTGAAGAAGATCAGTCGAAATCTGCAGGCTTTTCGGTTTATCTGTGCCTGCATGGTCCTGCTTTCCCACAGTATGATATTGACCGCTGCCGACAGGGGAGCGGACGCTCTTTTGCGGTTTTCCAAAGGGGGACTGACGCTGGGCGGTTTTGCCATTGGATTTTTCTTCCTGGCAGCAGGATACTTTTCCGAAAAAAGCCTGGAGAAAAAAGAGGCAAAGCCCTATCTGGTGATCCGGGCCCTTCGCCTTTTGCCGGCCCTTTGGATCGTGGTGGCCGCCTCCGTAGTCATGGGCTTTTTCGTCACCGAATGGGACAAAAAAGAGTATCTTCTTGATCCCGGAACCTGGCGTTATTTATTGAACGGACTTTTGATCCCGGTGCATGAACTTCCCGGGGTATTCACGCATCATACTTACGTTGCCACCGTAAACGGTGCCCTGTGGACCCTGACGTTGGAAGCCCTTTGCTATGTTGGTGCAACCATTCTTTGCAAAGGTCTTGGATGGAGAAAAGAGAAGATCCGCAGACGCGTGCTGATGGGCGTGTTTATGGCAGCCTTGATCCTCTGTTACGGTATCGGCATCCTCAGCGCAGCCATTCTTCGCTGCATCGGCATGTTTGCCCTTGGGATGTTTGCTTCCGCAGAAGAGGAAAATGGGTGGTTGACCGGAAAAGTCAAAGTTGTGCGAGGCCTTGCAATCGCAGGCGCAGTCCTTTTGATCCCGGTGATCATCTTAGGCGGATTGTTCTGGGAACTCTGGATGTACCTGGGACTTCCCTTTATCCTGTACGAACTGTTTTTTGACTGCACATGGCAGGTGCCGGAGCCGGTGGCAAAACTGGGAGATATCTCTTACGAGATGTACCTGGTGGGTTTCCCCATCCAGCAGCTGTTATTGGAATGGGATCCGCCCATTAGCACTGTTTGCCACTTTACACAGACGGTAGTGCTGGACATCACTTTGGCGGTATTGCTGAGCTTCCTGGTGAACCGGACACTGAAGAAACAGAGTCGTTGACCTAAATAGTCAATGATTATCATAGCTTTTAAGTAGCGAAAGAATCGAGAATACTATGCGATATCGAGAACGCGTGTTATCGGTGCTCCTGGCCCTGATACTTTGCGTGTTATCCCTGGCCTTTTCCTATATCCCGGGCACCTACAGACAGT
>JAFUUM010000377.1 GCA_017477805.1 Lachnospiraceae bacterium | reverse complement strand
TACACATTCATCCCCGCTCTTTTGGCCATCAGCGCCAGGGGACCCATGCCTGTTCCGGAAATACCTGAAATATATATGTTCATGTTCTTATCTTCTCTCTATGTTAAAAACGGTGAAAAAAACCCGGGAACTTCCATACTTCAAAAATGGACCTTCTCCCGGGGTAAGAGCAGCTGGCGGGAATCGAACCCGTCTCCCAAGCTTGGGAAGCTTGTATTCTACCGATGAACTACAGCTGCATATGCGATATCTCCGATATCAAAACCTAGACGAGTATATCACAATCTTTTTTTACTTGCAATTCTTTCCTCCTTGTATTAAAGTAGACAAGTCGCTCACAAAGAAAGAAGAGCGGCTGTCAGTTCGAGACCTTCCTGACATTAAACAGCAAACCACGCTGACGCATTTCATGCGTAAAAACTAAAGGAGAAATTAAATATGAGAAACAAAAGCGTACTGTATCTGACACAGGCAGCCATGATCGCTGCCCTGTACGTAGTCCTGACCTACCTTGCCAATGCGCTTGGTCTGGCCAGTCAGGCGATCCAGGTTCGGTTTTCCGAAGCATTAACGATCCTGCCCGCCTTCACGGGAGCTGCTGTTCCCGGTCTGTTCATCGGATGCATCCTTGCAAACATCCTGACGAACTGCGCACCCTGGGATGTGGTCTTCGGATCCATCGCAACCCTGCTGGGTGCTCTCGGTACTTACTTCATCGCTCATCCTACCAAGGCAAAAAGAGCTGCTGAAGAGATTACCGCTATCGGAAAGAGACGCTGGCTCCTGCCTCTGCCTCCCATCGTTGCAAATACTCTGATCGTTCCCTTTGTTCTGGCTTATGTTTATCGGATGGAAGGGACCATTCCCTACTTCATGCTGACCGTAGGTATCGGAGAAGTGATCTCCTGCTACGTACTGGGCCTGATCCTGTTTTTCGGATTATATCCCATCCGGCACAGACTGTTCGGAACTCAGAAATAAAGATTGAAAACCCCGAGGAAGCCATTTAAGGTCCTGGCCCCTCGGGGTTTTTGATTCAGATCCGTATGTAAGTGGTAAAGGTCGCGCCGGTACTCTTAAAGAGTGCCTCTGCTTCCTTTTTGGTGATCTTGTAAAGCGGCTCGCTCTTTTCCGGGTTCATGATCACGACTTCCGTATCGTTAAAGCCGGTAAGAAGTACCGCCGTTTCTTCCGTCTCGACGAGGATGGGCAGATCCTTGTTCAGGTAGTACAAAAGCGTAGTCCATCCGCAGCCCTGAAGATGCAGGATCTTAATATCTTCCAGCTCGCTCGTTAACACTTCTTCCGCTGTCTTTCCCCGGCGCAGATAGGAACCTGCATTTGCTGTCTTACCCTCATACTCCAGGATCGTATTTAAACACACTTCCAATGAACTCTGATCCTCTGCTGCCACAGTTCCCGTGATCTTCATGATCTGGTTCCGGGCTGCCAGCACTGTCTTTTTCCAGATCAGGTTTCCGTCATCGTCATAGACATATCCGGAAGATGCAGCCGCCGTCTCCGTGGCCAGTGCCTCTCCCGTATAAACTTCCTCCAGTCCGTGAAGACCGTATCGGTAATACCTGGAAAGCACTGTATTTTCACTCTTTACATCTACGGTATTATCACCCTCAAACAAAACTTCCTTGGGTGTTAACCCCGTTGCCCCTTTGGAAGACACGGAATTTTTCATGGAGATCTCCGTAATGGTCTCGTACTGGTCCGTAGCAACGGTGATCACCGTATTTCTGCCCACTTCCCTGGCGATACTGTTAACGATCTGATCCGCCGTCGTCTCCCGGAATTCTCCGGTAGTCTCATCCCGCTTTGCCCTGGTCAGGACTACCTGATCCTGCTGAACCTCACAGTCCGTGATATAGATTCCATCGGAATCATACTGTTTCAGCACGTTTCCGTTTTCATCGATGATCCGGAGTTTGTACATGGGGATCTCGTCCGGGGAGATCATGGACGCGGTACGGTCGCTCAATCTCGCATATCCGTACAGAAGGTCATCCCCCATAAATCCCAGGGGCCGTACATATTCTCCGGTAACAGCCATGATCTCATTCTTCTTGCCGGTGGCAAGATTCATGACCTTCATAACATTTCCGCCGGCTTCCGGGATCTCATCGATCCAGGCCAGCATCATACCGCCGGAGGAAGTCCGGAATTTCTCATCTTCCAGACCGGACACCACCATTTCCTGACTATGGTCCGTCAGGCCGATCCGGTAGACATCCGTTCCCACCATGACATAAAGATTACCGGAAGCATCCGTATACATCAGTTTCTCAATGGTGTTTCTGAGGATGGATGCCGCAGAGCGATAGGGAATGAACACTTTTTCTTCGATGGTGTTTTCGGTACTGTTGTAGGAACTGACCTGCAGTCCCACCTCGCCCTCGTGACGTCCACGATTCATGTAGCCGTACACCGCAAAGTGCACGTTTCCAGTTTCCTCCACGGAGAGGATCCGCATATCGTAGTTGTCGTAATAGGTTCTGGCATCTCCGTTCCTGCCGGAGGCAAATCCGAACAGAAGTGCCAATTTACTGCCGGAAGCGTCATAGGAAAAGAGCTTTCCGGATACGGTAAAGGCAAAGATCCCGCCGCCTTCGCACTCCTTTAATCCCACCCGGTCGGGATCCTGGATCCCCAGGCTGACGATATTGCCGGTAAATACATTTCCCCGTTCTTCAAAGATCTGTTCCATCTCCCTTTCATAGTCCAAAAGGAAGATCCTCTCCGGAGTGTAACGGAGTCTGTAATACTCGGTCACCAGGTAATTTGCTTCGTTTAAACCACTCCCGGTGCTTACCCGGAAGGTGGTCTTGATGTTGGCCAGTTCCTCTGTCAGTTCCCGGATCTGGATCATCATCTCTCCGGTCTCTTTGGGATTCAGGGTTCCCCAGCCGATCTGGGTCAGGCTGCTGTGGATGTTGACCTTGGCGTAGGTGGAGTTATCTCCCGTCCTGTCGGGTTCCAGGTAAGTTACCAGTTTGGTGTTCACCGTTCCCTGGTCATAGGTCCCCTGATGGAACTTCTTCACGAATTCCAGCTTTTCGTTGACGTGATAATTATTGCCCTTAAAGAGCCTTGTGTAATACCTGACCATCTGACCGGAGTTCAGTCTGGCATAGAGGATCATGGCATATTCTTTATCGTTGGCCAAAAGGTCCTTGAGCACGAGAGATGAGGTCTGCCGAAGACCCTCTTTGCTCCAGTTTTCGATGGTGCCGTTTTCGATGAGACGCTCCCCGTCGGTGGTCCGGATCTCGTAGTCCACAGAGGAGATGCCGGTACCAAAGGTGTCCATCACGATATTTAATGCTCTTGCCCCCGTAATGGGGGTCACATTGTCCCTCATGAGGGCAATGTTCATGTCGTTTGAGTAGCCGTGGAGTTCATTGACCGCCACGTCATCGATGACAAAATGAATAAGGGGGAATTGGGCCGGTACCATCTCCGCCGTCATATCCGTGTTTCCCTGGTTCATGATCCGCTCGAGCAAAAGAAGCGAAGCCAGAAAAACCCCTATGAAAAAGAGGATCTTACCTATGTATTTTTTCATCCTTGCTTGCTTTCCTTCCGCTCAGATTGTACACTTTAAATAATTATCGGAGGTGCTTATGTGCAGTCATAAAGAGATCACTTTGTACCGCAAACGCCTGATTCCGCCGGAATGCATCCTGTTAAAGGATGACATCATCTTAGAGGCGGATGAGACGCACATCCTGACCAAATGGAACACGTTAAAACCCAAGAAAGATCTGCATCACGGATTTTCCTGCTGCTATCTCGACAAGGGTTTTAAGGTCAGCAAGTTTCTGCGCGAAGATGACTCCCTGATCTACTGGTACTGCGATATCGTAAACTACGAATGGCAGGACGACCATAAGACCCTGATCAGTACGGATCTTCTCATCGATATCCTGATCTATCCAAACGGCCAATTAAAAGTCCTCGACCTGGACGAATTAGCCGAGGCCGAGGATAAACATCTGATCTCTTCGGATCTGTTAAAAGAGGCTCTGCGAAGAGCCAATGATCTTCTGACGGAGATCTATGCCGGGAACTTTGAGAACTACACCCGCATCATGCAGGATCTGTAGTCCTGCTGCCACCGCAAGATCTAATAGAAGATGTGTCCGCCGATGGAGATGCCTGTCAGACCCTCGATGGGGGTTCTGAAGAAATAGCAGTCTCCCACGTTGGATACTCCCGCCATCGCTTCATCTGCCGCCTGGTAACAGGCGGCTGTTGCTTTATTATTGGCAAGTGCCAGGGCCAATCGGCCGCTGGCCACCGGCGAAAACTGTTTATTTTGATAGATCACTCCCGTAATGGTGTCCGGGAATTTGGAACTTAAAAGCCTGTTGATGACAACAGCCCCAACCGCCACCTGGCCGGCATAGGGTTCTCCCCCGGCCTCGCAGTAGATCAGGTTGGCAAGGAGATACCGGTCTCCGTCCGCAAAGGTCACCTGGGAGATATCCCTCTTATAAGACTGCTTTGCCAGCTGCGACTGCCTCTTTTCTTCTTCGTACTTTTTCTTTAATGCGGCAATATCCTTGTCCTGCTCTTTGATCCTTGCTTCCAATGCTTCCGCCCTTGCTTCCGCATCTTCGATCTGATCCGCATAATCCGCGATATTGCCCGCCGTTGTGCTGACAAGGCCGCTGACTCTGGACTGTTCCGCTTCCTGCTGGACTTTTGCCGCCAGCAGTTCTTCTTTTTCCTGTTCCAGCTCGCCTTTTTTGACCTCGATCTCATCCCGGGTCTGACGATACTGCAGCAGCATCTTTCTGTCATAGGCAGAGAGGGCTTCCACATAGTCCATGTAGTTCATCATGTCCGAGAAATTCCCTACCGTCAGGAACATTTCCAGGTAGCCGAAATCCCCGTTCTCATACATGAACTGGATCCGTCTTTTCATGGCGGCGTATTGATCATCCGCCGTCTTCTGCGCCGCTTCCAGGGCTTCCGTGGTAGCGGTTATCTCTTCTGTCTTTTGGGTGATGTAGGCCTCGATCTCCTGGAGCTTATCACTGACCGCCGTCAGTTCCTCGTTCAGGCTGTTGAGCTCGTTCTGGAGCTTGTTTTGCCGGGAGGTCATATCGCCGATGTCGCTGTTGGTCTGATCCAGCTGGGACTGGCTGTTCTGCCTGTCCTTTTCGGCCTGTTCAAGCTGCTCTTTTGTGGACGTCGTGGCATAAACCGTCGTGACAGAAAGGCTGCTGAGCAGACTTCCTGCCACCAAAAGCGCTATGCACTTTTTCCCAAAAGATTTTTTCACAGTTCGAGAGTCACCTTTTTCCCGCTGGGACTGTAGGGCACATACGCTACCCCTGCTGCATCCAGCATCTTTTTGGATGCTACGTTGCTGGGGGTCCCATCGTACTTGTCGCTTTCGTAAATGATCTTTTTGATCCCGGCCTGAATGATGGCTTTCGCACATTCGTTGCAGGGGAACAAAGACACGTAAAGAGTGGTTCCCTCCAGGGAGCCGCCTCTGAAATTCAGGATCGCATTGAGTTCGCTGTGAGTCACAAAGGGATACTTGGTATCCAGTTCAGTCTCGCCGGTGCCCTCCCAGGGAAACTCGTCATCGGAGCAGCCTTTGGGCAGGCCGTTATAACCGATGGACAAGATCTTCCTGTTATCGCCCACGATACAGGAACCCACCTGTGTATGGGGGTCCTTGGACCTGAGCCCTGCCAGTTTGGCAACACCCATAAAATACTCATCCCAACTAATGTAATCTTCTCGTTTCATTTTGTTCCCTCCGCCGGATGGCCATCTGCTCTTCAGGGTTTACTTCGTGCCGAAGATCCTGTCACCGGCATCGCCGAGGCCGGGAACAATGTATGCGTTCTCATTCAGTTTTTCATCCAGCGCACCAACGTACACATCCACATCGGGATGATCGGTGGTCAGACGCTTTAAGCCTTCGGGAGCGGCAATGATGCACATAAAGTGGATCTTTTTGCAGCCCTTGTCCTTCAGCATCTAGATAGCTGCGGAAGCGGAACCGCCGGTAGCCAGCATGGGATCCACAACAAAGATCTCACGGGTGCCGCAGTCTGCAGGCAGCTTGCAGTAATATTCCACAGGCTCATGAGTTTCGGGATCTCTGTAAAGACCGATGTGTCCCACTCTTGCTGCGGGGATCATCTGAAGAACACCGTCCACCATTCCAAGTCCTGCACGGAGGATGGGGATGATTGCCATCTTCTTACCCTTTAACTCTTTGACCTTGGTCTTGCAAATGGGAGTTTCGATCTCCACTTCGGTCAGTTCCAGATCTCTTGTGGCCTCATAGGTCAGCAGCATGCCGATCTCACCGATGGTCTGTCTGAAGTCCTTGGTTCCTGTTTCGATCCTCCTGATGTAACCGATCTTGTGCTGGATCAGAGGGTGATCC
>JAFUUM010000376.1 GCA_017477805.1 Lachnospiraceae bacterium | reverse complement strand
GAAGGCGATTTGTTGATACGGTGATAATCGAATTCTTTCGTCAGTTCCTCTAAGGAGAAGATCTCACGGTTGTCCTCGGGGCTCCAGCCAAGAAGCGCGATGTAGTTCACAATGGCTTCGGGGATAAATCCCTGCTCTAAAAGATCCTCAAAGGAAGAATGTCCGCTTCTCTTAGAGAGTTTCTTGTGATTTTCATCGGTGATCAGCGGTAAATGTACATATACGGGGCTCTGCCATCCAAACGCATCATACAGACGCTGATACTTGGGGGAAGAAGAAAGATACTCGTTTCCTCTTACCACATGGGTGATGTTCATGGTGTGATCATCTACCACATTGGCAAAGTTATAGGTGGGATATCCGTCGGACTTGATGAGGATCATGTCATCCAGTTCAGCGTTTTCTACGGTGATATCGCCGTACAGTTCATCCGTAAAGGTTGTTGTTCCTTCGTTAGGGATGTTCTGTCTGATGACAAAAGGTTTTCCGGCATCCAGATTAGCCTGAACCTCTTCTTTGGAAAGAGAAAGACAATGTTTATCGTAAACAGTGATCTCTTTTCCTTCAACGACCTCGGTCTTCAGGGAAGAAAGACGCTCTTTATCGCAGAAGCAGTAATATGCCTCACCTTTTTCGATCAGCTCCTTGGCGTACTTCATATAAATTCCGGTCTTCATACGCTCACTCTGCACATAAGGACCGTAACCGCCGTCTTTATCCGGGCCTTCATCATGCTTTAAGCCCGCAACTTCCATGGTGTGATAAATAATGTCTACAGCGCCCTCAACAAAGCGCTCCTGATCGGTATCCTCGATCCTCAGCATGAAATCACCGCCGTCGTGTTTGGCGATAAGATACTCATATAATGCGGAACGAAGATTACCTACGTGCATCCGTCCCGTAGGGGAAGGCGCGAATCTGGTTCTGATCTTCATAATGTATACCTCTTTGGATTTAGTTATCTCTGTCTCTGCCCATAAAAAACAGGGTCAGGGTTCCGGGACCCGTATGGGCACCGATGGTGGGGCCGATATAGTTTTCGATAAAGGTCTTCTTACCGAAGCGCTTTTCAATCTCTGCCTTCACTTCTTCCAGTTCTTCGGCACAATCGGAATGACCTACCATAACAACGTCATAAGGCTGTTCATAGCCCCGGATTTTTTCTTCATAATGGTCCACAAGGCCTTTGATGGCTTTCTTGCGGCCTCTTGCCTTAAACAGGGGGATCAGATGTCCCTCATGATCCACATGGAGAACAGGCTTGATGCTCATCATGGTTCCAACAACGGCAGCTGTCTTACTGACTCTTCCGCCTCTGTGGAGATGGAACAGATCATCCACCGTAAATACATGGATAAAGTTCTGGATGTGGTCGGAGATCCACTTTGCATTCTCTTCAAAGCTCATCCCCTTCTTTTTGTTCTCAACCGCAGTATATACCACCAGGCCTTCGCCCAAATGAGCAGCCAGGGTATCGATCACGATGATGTTCGCTTCCGGATCGTCTTCCATGATCATGTCAGCTGCCAGCTTCGTGGAATTATAAGAACCGGACAGCCCGGAAGAAAATGCAAGAACAAGCAGTTTCTTTGTTTCCTTCAAAAACTTTTCCAGATAGGTCCGAGCTGCAGCCGGTGAGATCTGGGATGTAGTGGGAAGAACGCCGTCTTCTCTCATCATCCGATAGAATTCTTTCGGTTCGATGGGGTTTTCTTCCGTATGGGTCACTCCGTTCAAGATGTAAGGAATGCACATCACTCCTACATTGTTCTCTTCATAAAAAGACTCCGGCATATCACTGGTGGAGTCCGTTATGATCTTGTAATCGCTCATTATGCTCCTCTAACTTTCTGTTACCTTACTTCCTTTTCTAAGCCGGCTCAGAAACCTGTGGATCCGAATCCGCCTTTTCTCTCTGCCTGAGCATCATCATCCTCGGTAATACCGAAGGGAACAAAAACACCCTGAACAAAAGCGGACCCCCCGTTGACTCTGAGGATACTCAGATCTTTGGAATCATTTGTGACTTTAATGAAAATATGTCCCTCATTGGCAGAATTGTAATAATCCTGATCAATGATGCCTACGGTATTATCCAGCTGCATACGAAACTTTGTTCCGAGACCGCTTCTGGGGAAGATCTGAAGGACCCAGCCCTCTTCCATTTTTACTCTCACACCGGTGGGTACCATTTTGGTCTCCCCGGGCTGAAGTGTAAAACCATACAAGGCAAAGAAATCATAACCGGCGCTACCTTTAGTCGCACGTTCCGGTAATTTGATCTTTTGATAAAGCGCTTTACCGTCGTCCTCGGAACTAACGGGAAAAACTTTCAAAAAATCTTTTACAAACTGTTCTTCGCTGACTTTTTCAAACTTTGCAATTCTTTGCATTTTGTCACCTCGCAGTTATTATGATCCCAAATTTGTATCATATAATAATATACAGACCCGTTTCATTTCGTCAAGGCAGAGGTCATTCCATCACTACGTCATCCGCAAGATCGTCACCGTCCGCCGCAGTGGTTGCCAGTTTATCACAACGTTCGTTTTCGGGGTGACCGTTATGCCCTTTTACCCATACAAATTCCACTTCATGTTGTTCTTTGGCTTTTAACAGTCTTTTCCAAAGATCCACATTCTTGACCGGGCTTTTTCCTGCAGTCCTCCAGTTGTTTCGTACCCAGCTGCTGATCCAGTTTTGATTAAAAGCGTCCGTTACGTATTTGGAATCTGAGATCAGACGTACTTTACAGGGTCTGTTCAGAGCTTCCAGTCCAACGATCACAGCCATGAGTTCCATGCGATTGTTCGTGGTCTTTTTATAGCCTTTGCTGTATTCCTTTTCGTGAAGCGTTCCGTTTGCATCCACAAATTGTAAAACCGTCCCATATCCACCGGGACCTTCAGGGTTGCCTCTGGCCGCCCCGTCCGTATAGATCGTTACTTCTGTCATATCATCACCTTTGTACTGTTTCCCATTTTCCGGTTTTCATATAGTTTGAAGACATCTCTTCCGCTCTTTCGATGAGTTTTCCGTCATATCCAAGAGCCCCCAGTAATTTGATGGCATTTCTGGAGGTAGCCCTTCCGGATTTCAGTTTATATGAAAAACTGATGTTACCGTCTACATAAGTCTCTTCAAAATGATGGTTATCATATTCCTCTTCCAAAAGGGAGGTCAATTCAATGTCGTGGGTTGCTGCGAATGCCATCACACCTTTTTCGGACAGCGTCTTAAGGATCTGCGCGGAAGCAGCGATCCGCTCCACCGTATTAGTCCCTCGAAGGACTTCATCCACGCAGCAGAAAACAGGTGTTTTCACATCATCTTCGCAGGCTTTCAGGATCCGAAGGATGGCCTCGATCTCCTGCATGTAATAACTCTTTCCGGAAGTGATATCATCCCGAAGGGACATGGAGGTCATGACCCGAACCATGGGAAAAGAATACTCCACGGCGAGACAGGTAAGGATACTCTGTGCAAAGACCGCATTCAAAGCAACCGTTTTCAAAAACGTAGACTTACCGGAAGCATTGGAACCCGTCAGCAGGATATTCTTTTTCATCTCCAGAGAATTGCTCACCGGATCCTGCAGTAATGGATGATAAACTTCTTTCAGGACCGCCGATGTCTGTACGTCATCAGTATACTTAAGAAACATCGGTTCCGAATATGTCTGAAGAGAACTTCTGTAATAACAGATCGAAGCAGCTGCATCCAGGGTACCGATCTTCCTGGTGAGAGAAACGATATCTTCTTCCCGTTCCCGAATGATCCGTAGCATCTGTTGGAATTTCATCAGATCAAAATGGAAAAGCATCCGAAGGTAATCAAAGATCACATCAATGGGGTTGCTGCTTCCCACGGGGTTTTGCATGGACATGGCGATCCCGGAAAAAGAAGATAACTTATTAAAACCATCCGTCAGTTCCCGGATCTCATTGATCTCCTCTTTGATCCCTTCGTTTATCACCGCTGCGGTGATCTCATTTCCAAACCGGATCATTCGCAAAACATAGGAAAAGCTCACAAGATAAGGCTGCAGTTTTGCTTTTTCTCTAAAATATAAGCTGATATGGAACAGGATCAGTAT
>JAFUUM010000375.1 GCA_017477805.1 Lachnospiraceae bacterium | reverse complement strand
TCAGTAAAATGCCGTAGTCATCCGCCGGATACTCCGCGGAAAAACCGGTAATGGAAGGTTCTTCCACCGCCAGGGTGATCACCTCCGCCAGGAGCGACTGGGCCACTCCCCGAAGCCTCCATGCTTCGTCAACGTACAGCCAGTCGATCCGCAGGATCACCCCCTCTCCCAGGGGATCCTCATCCAGGTAATAGGTCAGTGCTCCTGCCGCAAAGGTTTCATTTCCGCGACTCCGGATGGCTCCGAGACCATTACGTCTGCCGGTTTCGATCTCTTCCCTCTTGTCCCTCGTCAGAAGATGGGCAAAAAGTTCTGCGTTTTCCCGGGTGATCCGGGTCAATATGGGACTTGTGCGTTTTTCGTACTGTTCCCGGACCTCGACAGCCTTTTTCAGGTATTCCTTGCCATAGGTGCTTAAGGGGTGGAACTGCCTGGCCACATGATGAAGCGACATCATGTAGACCGTCACAAACTTTTCCAACGCTCCCCGTTTATGACGATCCGGATCATAGACTTCCATTGCAAGCCTAAAGCCCTGCTCCATATCCTTCATGTCCGCCAAGTATCTCTTATGGAGTGCAATGAAATCCTCTGTGTTTGGCTGCTGTTCTTCCGGATCCGAGGGGACATCCTCTTCCGCATCCCAGTTAAGAAACGCTTGTACTTCCTTTTTGTCAAGTTCTGCCATCTTCTTCCTTACCCCTTCTTTTCCGCATACAGGACGGTATCGCCTGCCTCTCCCGGAAAGAAATACGTCATCAGTTTTTTCGTCGCCTCATCCCGTCCCATCAGATGCACCATCGCCTCTTCCGGATACCGGTCGCAAAACCGGGTTGCGGAAAACCGAAGCATCTGAAGAAGTCCATTTTTCCCGGCCTCCTTGGTGGATGTCAACAATTCTGCGCGAAACTCCACATCCGCCATTTTGTGGATCAGGAAAAAACCCACAAGTTTTCCGGATGCTTCCATACAGCAGGAAAGTTCCGGATCAAACCACTCAACGGGAAGTTCCTGCAGATCCTCATAATGAGCTCTCTCATCAAGTGTAAGACAGCTTCCAAGTCCCCGTCTGATCATCCGGCTGGAAAAATCCTTAAGCGGCCTGATATTCTTTGGCGGATCCTGGATCTTAAGCTGTTCCACAAGGCGGAGCTTTCCTACGGTTACCGTGAGATTATCCGTTTCCTTTACCGTAACCTTATAGCCCTTTTTGCTTAAGGCTTCCCGCTCCGCATCAGACAGTTTCAGCTCTCCGGGAAGAGAGAAGATACTCCTTTTGATCCCCTGTTTTTTCAGGATCTTTTCGTACTCTGTAAGCAAAGCATCCGCCGCCTTTTTATCTCCCGATGCAAAATGCAGGATCCATGCGGTTTTTTCAGCGCCTTCCTCCTGCATTTCCCGGGTAACAAAGCAAAGTCCGGCAGAGGTCTTCCCCTCATTGGCCACAAGAAAAGTAAAGGAACTTCGCAGCACGTTTTCGGCAACCCTGGTCGGGAACAGATCTCTGTACCCCCGTATCTCATCTTCCGTCAGCGTCAAGAATTCCATAGGTCTTATCACTCCCTTTTTCGTTTATTCCGGCCTTGCGCCCGGCAGGGGAATATCGATCTTGACGATGGTCCCTCTTCCGGTGTTGATGATGGAAAGATCCCCGCCACACTGCATCTTCAAACGTTCTTTGACATTGGCTATGCCCACGGAGCGATGCTCCGCCTGCTGCCTTGTCTCGCTTCCGTAGCCGGATCCGTTGTCCTCCACAAGGATAGTTGCCATCCCGTTTTCCTGATAGGTTTTGATCCGGACGATACCATCCTTTTTCCGGCTGGCAAGGCCATGGCGGATAGCGTTCTCCACCATGGGTTCCACGGTCAGAAGAGGGATTTCAAAGTCTACAAAAGAAAGATCATAGACCACCTGAAATTCATTGGCGGGATCCGCCTGCTCAAGCGCCACATACTCCCGGATGCAATCCAGTTCCCGTTCAAACAGTACCAGCTGTTCATCCGTCATGGCTTCTAAGTTGACCCGAAGGTAAGATGCAAAATGCTGAAGGGCATCCGCCGCAGTATTCGGGTCTTCCACGCAAAGCTGTTTGATGGCAAGAAGGGAATTAAAGATAAAGTGGGGCCTGATCTGATTTTGCATGATCCGGATCTTCTGGTGTGCGATATCCGCATCCCGCTCTGCGATCTCCACTTCCCTGCGGGCTGCCACATGACCTCCGAAGATCTCGTAGGAAACAAACATAAAGAGGGCGCAGATGTCGGAAACGAAAACGCTCATGGAAATACCGTAATGGAGTGCCATGGATACTGCGGAGATCACAGACAGGGCAATACACAGGATCAGGCAGGAAAAATCCTCTTTGCAGAGGTGCTTTCTGTCCCGAAATGCAAAGAACAGAAGGACAAACATGCTGACTGCCGGCAGGATCTGCTGGATCACCGATAAGGGCAGTCTGTAGTACGAATTATTATCATCAAAAGCATATAAAATCGGAAAGAACTGCGAGACGATCACAAGGATCACGGTAATGCTGCAGCAAAGGCCCACAAAGAACCTGAGACCGTTCCAGGTCTTCATGATCTTTTTCCGTTCCTCCCCGGAAGTCTTTGCTGTGATCATCAGATACCGGTAATATGACGTACCGCACTGGATCAGGATGTTCTGGAACAGGAACAGCAAAAAGGTGCTGATCCGTACCGCAAAGAAGGCGATCTTTAAAGGATTGCCGTCGAAGATCCAGGCTACAGCGTCCGCGATCCCTACAAGGGCGGAGGAGACTAAGACCCCTATGAGCAGGTTTGCTCTTTTTTTGTCGATGCCTCGGGATGCATACACTGCGATCACGGCAAGAAAACAAAAGATGCTGCCCCAAAATTCGAAACAGATGTGATACAGCGGAAGGCCTGTCAGCTGATCCATGCCTTAGTTTCCTCCTGCTGCCCCTGCGGTCGTCGTCTCCGCGGTTTCTTCAAGTCCTTCGGATTTTGCAAAGGCAAAGTTTTCCCCGGCATTGTCCACATCATCGATCCAGTAAAGGCTTCCCTCTAAGTAATAGATGGCACCGGTGCCGTTTTGATAGCCTTCCTGGGTCGTTACGGATCCGTCCGCTGCATCCGCAGCAGGCAGATAATAGGTCGTAAGGCTTCCGTTCTTGTAGGAAAGGCCCACCCCGTCATCGGCGGTATTTAAGGTAAATTCATAGGTTCGGATATAGCTCATATCCTCGGAAGGCACCCCAATGGAAGCGGAATAACCGCCGTTTTTCTCTTTTTCAATGGTCAGGACTGCAAGGCCGTCTCGGGAATCGATGTAGGAACCTTCCCAAACGTAATCCGATGGAGCCCGGAAAGGTTCCAGGTTCACGTCCACCGCTTTTTCTTTTTTCTCAAAGCCGCAGCTCGTCAGCAGAGTCGCTGCCACAGCAGTTACCGCAGTAACAATGAATACGGCGGTTGTCGCCTTTACTGCTTTCTTCCCCGTTGTACGTGAAAAATAAGGTAATCTCATGCTCTTCTCCCACTGTCCTGATCTTTTCATTCCTTTATGATCTCGCATTCCCCATACCACACCTGCTCTCCCTGTTTTCCGGGGAAAAGCTTGCCTGCCAGCGACTCGGTCTCCGCGCTGTGTCTTCGGAGGATCACGATTGTATTTTCAGGATACTTGACACTTGCTGCCTCTACGGAAAAGCGCATCATATTCAGAAGCTGCTTCTGGAAATCGGTTCCAAAGGCGGCAAGCAGATCCACCATCAGCCTGCCGGATAATGGAGCATGCACAAGCAAAAGCCCTCTGGCCCGTCTGTCCCCGGGAACACATGCAGACACTTCCGCATCGTACCATTCCATGGGCAGTTCGCACAGATCCGGCAGGACGCCCATCCTGCCGCATGCTGCGCAGTATGCGACTGTTTTCCGAAACTCCCTGGTCAACAGGGACTGAATGGATTTTACCTCTCCCGAAGAATTCCCGTCGGTATTTCCCGTCGCTTTCAGAAGGGGCAGTGCGGATAACTCCTTTAGAGTTACAAGCAGATCTCTGCTTTCCTTTTTTTCCAGGGAAAATCCGGCTTTCGCCAGACAGCTTTGCTGGATTTTCGTCAGATCCTTTGCTTCCACGGAAAGCTTCCGGATCCCTTTTTCCTTCAGTTTTCCGATGCTCAAAGAAAGGTATTCTCCACCCTGTTTTTCGTTCTCGCACCAATAATCCGAAAGCTCTGCCCTGTTTTCTTTCGGGAACAGCTTCCAGCTTCCTGTCGCATTTATTTCTTTATCTTCCGGTATCATTTCCGTCGGTTTCATGAGGGCTTCCCTCCGTGTTACATACTTATAAGTGCCTTCGCCATCTTAAAGCCAAGTCCGAGTCCCACCTTCGGAAGTGATTTCCATGCCATGGTCCACTTACTGCTTAAGATTTCTCCCATAACCTGTATAAAATCATTATTTTTGGTCTTGTCGGTTATTTTTCCATAAGCGGAATCCATATGATTCCTGATCTGGCGATAAGCAACATCCTTATAGGCCTGCAGGAACTGATTCTCTGCCGCTAGCACAGCTTCCTTATTCGCCTCACTGGGCTCCTTCTCAGCTTTTTTTTCACATTCTTCCAGACGCTGATACGCCTGCTTCATGATCTCCCCAAGGCTTTGCTTGCTTCCTTCTTCTTTAAAGCTCTCTTCAAACATGGGAGCAATCTCTTCTTTCAGCAGGATCGGCCTGTAGTCCACCGGAGGATTAGAGCCGTATTGTCTCTGTTTCGTGTGAAGGGCGGTTCTCGTGGCGATCAGAAGCGGACTGTTGTTTTCCTTGCCTTTTTCTACTTGGGCTAAAAGCGAGGAAAACTCCATCGCAAGCGCATCTTTATTTTTCTATTTATTCTACTGCGCCTCCCGGACTTCGTTATATTTTTCCATCATGGTTGCGGCAAGGGGAAGCTGGTTCTCCAGTACATCCAGGTACTGATTTAAGATCCCGAGATCCATGGTGTCAAGGGCCTGAACCAGACCGTCACACAGGAGCGCTCTTCCGCCGAACGCATCAAGCCCTCCGGAACGTATCGACTCCGTAACCATCAGCTGCCCGCTCAGCGATATGCCTGCATCCTTTTGCTCTTTGGTCCCAACCTTATCCTTGTAGGTATTGATGTAGTTCTTCAGCGCCGAGATCCTACCCTGAAGGTCAATGGGGTCAATCTGGATCTTAGTCCCATCGTCCTCATCCACACCCTCTCCTCCCTTTACAAACTGGATAACCTGCTGGTAAGGAGTTAAGTATTTCTTTTCAAATTCTTTGACGGGATCCGTTGCCGGTGACGACCCGGTAGCTTTCTTTTTCTTGGTGTCCGTCACAGCTTTCAAAATGTCTTCTTCCTGCGCCGCATGCAGCCCGGCCGCTGCCGTCTCGTAGATCCGCTTCTGTCCGATCTCCGATTCCCTACTATGCTTGAATATCTCATCCTGCAACGTATAAATGGGATTGACGCTTGGTTTGCTTACGCCGGAGTTTATTGCTCCTATTTTGGCGATTTCTTCTTTCAGGGTCTCCATCATTTGATTCATTTCATTGACGGTATTCATCAAACGGATCTGACCCTGGGCAAAATTATAAACGGAATCCGGGATCTCAATGCCAAGCTCCTGGGCCTTCATCAGTGCCACCATGATCCTTTCGCCGGCATTTTCCTCGGTTCCCTTGGACAGAACATCCCGGAATGTAGCCACCAGTTCATTCTTTTTTGCATTGTATTCTGTCATGAACTTCTCGTCATTCTTTTTATCCAGCAGTTCCTCGAACCCTATCGCAAACAGATCACCGTCACCGGAAATAGCTGCCGTCAGCATTCCGATGACCCACTTCTGCTGGATCTCCGTTAACTGGACGGCATTTCCGAAGTCGATCACCGTGGCCTTTTCCTCGGTGATCATGATGTTACCGGCATGCAGGTCTCCGTGGTAAAATCCTTTCTCCAGCATCCCCTGACGAACCCAGACATCGCAGAGGTTACAGACATGATCTCTCATCTTCTCCAGTTTTTTGAGTTCTGCCTGAAGTTCATCCTTGGCCTCCTTGATCTGATGCAGATTGTTCTGATTGACCTTCATGTATTTTGTTTTTTTCGTCTTGTTTTTATCTTCCTGCTCCTCATCTTTCTCGTAAAATCTGCTGTGGATCTCCTGAATTTTGGCGGCCACATTATCCAGATGTTTGTCGACGGTGGTGCCCTCCGCGCACTCGGCGATCATGGTGTTGGCTGTCGGCTCCACCATGTATTCCAGTTTCATGCTTGTCACATCCGCATGCTTGTTTTCATAGGCTTCACCGAGTTCCACGTTCTTTGCTTCCAAGGTCAGATCCAGTTCTTTTTTGATGTTCGCCAGTTGTCCCTTGTAGGTTGCAAGCATACCGGCATCCGTGTCTTTTGCACACTTGAGCATCAGATTCTCTTCCCGCATCATACGGTTTCTCACATCAGGCCGGAGCAGTTTAACCACCACGGTTTTTCCTTCCGGATACTGTTTTCCGTAAACCTTACACAGAAAAGCCTGTCCAACAGAGGCCGCGCCCAGGCTCTTTACAACATCCAGCTTTGTGATACCGCCCTTGGACCGCTCTACGATCCCTTCCATAGCGGTTTTCACAAGATGCTCAGGGATCGGCGCAAGGTTGGATTTCATGTCTTTGATGGCTCCGCGAATCCCCTCCGGAAGTGATTCCATCGGCATCGCCTGCATCATTTTCTGCATCAACGGGCCGGCTCCCTTTAAAACACCGCTCATGATATTGGCGGAAACATTCTCCATCTTTCTTGTTTCAGCGTATTCCTCAAAGATCTTTTGCTCTTCTTCGTTCAGTTCATACCCGTCGTTATCAACATTCACGAACAGTCTATCCTTATTGTTACTATACAGTTCCTTCAGTTCCGAAAGAAGCAGTCCTTTCGGCACTTCCATGGACTCAATACTCTTTAATCCACGGATCATGGAACTGATCATGGATCGCTTGTCCATGATGGATACGCTCTGGAAATAGTTCTTCATGACGGTCTTATTAAATTTTCCCATGCCCTTTTCGCCCCTGGCACAGGCTTCCATCATTCTCTGCAATTCGCCTTTTCCGCGATTTTTTTCCTCCTCCTGCTTTGCGGCAATCTTTTTTCTGCCCTCTTCAATGGCCTTTTTCCGGGCCTCGGCCTGTTCTTCTTCCGGCGATTTTTTCTTT
>JAFUUM010000374.1 GCA_017477805.1 Lachnospiraceae bacterium | reverse complement strand
GGATAAGCGGGATCAAAATCCTCATCCAGAAAATGCTCCATCAGCATGCCGATGGCAAAACGCACGGTGTAGGTTTCGTCGGATTTAAGCCACTCCCGGATCTTTGCAAGCAGTTCTTTCCGATGCTTTTTAAATACCTTGGGAGACATCTGATCACAGGTGGCCCAGTTGTCCACGTAGGGAAGAAACGCATCCACGCCGGCAATGCAGGCTTCATAGTCTTTCATGCCGGATAAGAGAAAGGCGTGGAGCTGGTTTTCATCAAAATAGGCATGGGGAAGATCTTCCAGAAACTCCTGAACTTCAGCCCGCTTTCCCAGGTCTTTGGCATAGGCTCTTAAGGCCGGTGTCCGCACGCCGATGACTGTATCCTCCGCCACCGTAGGGATCAGTTTCTTCTGAAAATCCCGATATTTCTTATCCTGCTGCCGAAACAGCTCTTCCCTGATCTCTTCCCCGATCATGCAAAGTTCCCCCTAAAATCTCATTTTCGCAAGGAAAGAAGAAAGCCGCTCCGTCTTGGGATGCTCGAAGAATTCCTCCGGGGTCCCTTCCTCCACGATGTGGCCGCCGTCAATGAAGATCATGCGATCCGCAACGGCTCTGGCAAACTGCATCTCGTGGGTCACGATGAGCATGGTCCTGCCTTCCTTTGCTAATGATAATACCACTTCCAGCACTTCCTGTACCATCTCCGGATCAAGCGCGGCAGTGATCTCGTCCAAAAGAAGGACCTCCGGGTGCATCATCAGCGCCCGCACAATGGCCACTCTCTGCTTTTGTCCGCCGGAGAGCTGCCTGGGAAACTGATCTTTTTTCGATAAGAGTCCCACCCGGTCAAGGAGGGCAAGGGCTTCCTCCCGGACTTCCTTTTTGTCCCGCTTTTTCACCTTGATGGGGGCAAGCATCACGTTCTGGAGCACCGTCATATGAGGAAAGAGGTCATAACTCTGAAAGACCATTCCCACCTTTTCCCGAAGCTTATTCACTTCCCTGCTGCCGGGGCGGATGGCTTCTCCGTCCAGGATGATCTCCCCTTCCTGAATGGGCTCTAAGGCGTTCAGGCACCGGAGCAGCGTACTTTTGCCGCAACCGGAGGGCCCCACGATGACAAGGACTTCCCCCTTTTTCACCTGCAGGTTCAGGTTCTCGAAGACCGTGATGTCATCATATCGTTTGCTGATGTTCTTTACTTCCAAAATGGGTCTCATGTCTACATCCATATCAGTTCTCCCACTTTCTTTCCAGGTATTTTGCCAAGAGGCTGATGGGCCAGCAGGCCGCAAAGTACAAAAGGAAGATCACCAGAAAGATGCCAAAAGCCGCATTGGGTGAGACTTTCCTGTTGGCTTCGATGATCTGCTGCCCCACTTTTAAGACCTCCACGATGCCGATCATCATCACCAGGCTGGTGGTCTTGATCATTCTCGTGATGAGGTTGATGGACAACGGGATCATGCGCCGGATGATCTGGGGACCGATGACGTACCGGTCGGTCTGCATCGTGCTAAGCCCCAGGGAGGTACTGCTCTCGTACTGGATCTTCGGGATCCCCTGAAGGGCGCCTCTGACAAGATCCGCCATTTCCGCAGATCCCCAGAAAGAAAAGACTATGAGCGCCGCAGTCTCCGCCGTCAGATTGATCCCCCTAGCTTTTGTGGCACCGAAGTACACGATGAACAATAACACCATCTGGGGCATGATCCGCACCGTTTCCAGATAGATCCGGAAAAATGCGGTGATGGCGGGCTTCTTTAAGGTCATCAAAACCCCGAATACCGTTCCGAGAGCGATGCTGATGACCGCGGAGATCAGGCTGATCCTGAGGGCCACCCCCAGTCCCATCAAAAGCCGCAGGGCATTATTTCCTTTTAACAACACTTCAAATCCCATAGTTTACGCTCCGTATGTCCTGATCTTGACCTTGTTTTCCAGAATGCTCCCAAGCACCGATACCGGAAGCAGCATGATGATGTAAAAGATCACCAGCAAAAACAGGGCTTCCGTGGTGTTGTAATAGAGCCCGATCAGGTCCTTTGCCGTAAACATCAGATCCATAAGGCTGATGGCGGAAAAGACGCTGGTCTCCTTTAATAAGAAGATCATGTTGCCAACGATGCCGGGAACGCTTAAGGAAAGCGCCTCCGGAAAGACCACGTAGGTAAACATCTGTCTTCTTGTAAGACCCAGGGCCAGAGCTCCCTCTTCCTGAGTCACGGGGATGCTGCCAAGACCACTGCGGAAAACTTCCGCCATGTAGCTTCCTCCCAGAAGGCCAAGGCCCAGGGTACCGCAGGTCTCTGCGGGAATGGTGATGCCAATCTTGGGCAGGCCGAAATACAGGAAAAAGAGCTGACAGAGCAGCGGCGTATTCCGGAACAGTTCCACGTAGATCCCGGCGATGCGGGCAAGAACAGGCACCCGAAAGTGCTGGGCAAAAGCCACGAAGACGCCGATAAAGAGCGCGAGGCCGATCCCCGTCCATCCGATGCGGATGGTCAGAAAAAAGGCTTCCGTATATAAGGGAATGTAAGATGTGATCACATCAAAATTCATAAGTACCTACCGTTTTCTGTGGTCAAAGTGTGCGGAAACTTTTGTTCCCACGTTCTGGATGATCTGGAAGATCACGATGAGGAGGATCACGGTGATGATCATGATATCGGTCTTCCATCTGTAATAACCGTACCGGACGGCAATATCTCCCAGTCCGCCGCCGCCCACGGTTCCGGACATGGCGGAATAGCCAAGGAGAAGCCCCGTGGTGATGGTAAAGCCGGTCAGGAGTGCGGTCCGGGCTTCCACCAGAAGGACTTTGAAGATGATCTGGAAGTTGCTTGCTCCCATGGACTTGGCGGCTTCGATGACGCCTGCGTCCACTTCATTTAAAGAGGACTCCACCACTCTGCCGATATAGGGTGCCGCACAGATCACCAGGGGTACGATGGTTGCCGTGGATCCGTAGCTTTGCCCCACGATAAGCCTTGTGAAAGGGATCAGCAGGATCAAAAGGATCAAAAACGGGATGCTGCGGATGATGTTACAGACAAAGTCCAAACATCGGTACAGGATCTTATTGGGTTTAAGGCCCTTTTCTCCGGAAACGTATAACAAAATCCCCAGGGGACCTCCCACGGCGTAGCCGATGAGTACGGAGCCGAAGGTCATATACAGGGTATCCACGATACCCTCAAGAAGCATTTTGATCACTTGTTCATTCATGTTCCACCTCCGTCGTTCCGGCACTAGCCGGCGACACCGGGCGCCGTGCGTCCGGGCTTAGAGAAACGCTTTGCGTTTCTTCCTCCGTCACGGCAAGGCCTGAAGCCTTTAATCTGCCGATCACAGCTTCCTGGATCTCTTCTCCCTCGGGCAGTCCCAGGATCATTTCACCAACGGCTCTTCCGCCAACGTTTCTCGTGTCTGCCTTCAGAATGTTCACGGGAGTCCCCAGTTCCAGGATGGTGTTTGCGATCACCGGCTCATAGGCCGAGTTTTCCTGAAAGACGATGCGGATCTTTCTGACACTCTGCAGATCCCGGACGGGCGTATAGCGGATCTCCTTGCCGGAGATCAGTTCTTTGGCCGCATCACTCTCGGGATTTCTAAAGATCTTGTCCACGGGTCCCTGTTCCACCAGTCTTCCGCTGTCGATGATGGCCACCTTCTGACAGATGTCCGTGACCACCGACATCTGATGGGTGATGATCACCACGGTGATGCCCATTTCTTCGTTGATCTGTTTGATGAGGGCTAGGATGGATGAAGTGGTCTGGGGGTCCAGAGCGGAAGTTGCCTCATCACACAACAAAATCCGGGGATCCGTTGCAAGGGCTCTGGCGATGGCCACTCTCTGCTTCTGACCTCCGGACAACTGGGAAGGATATGCCTTCTCTTTATCCTGTAATCCCACCAGAACAAGGAGCTCTTTGGCTCTTTTTCTGGCGTCTTTCTTTTTTACTCCGTTAATCTCCAAAGGAAAACAGACATTGTCGATGACATTTTTCTGCTCTAGGAGATTGAAGTTCTGGAAGATCATCCCGATGCCGCTCCGGGTTTTCCGAAGCTCCTTTTCCGTCAGATCCGCCAGGTTTACTCCGTCGATGAGGACATCTCCCTCCGAAGGTCTCTCCAGGAAATTGATGGAACGCACCAGGGTACTCTTGCCCGCACCGCTCATTCCGATGATCCCGAAGACATCTCCTTTTTCGATGGATAGATTGATATGGTCGAGGGCCGTTACAACATGGCCCTCGACTTCAAATTTCTTTGTCAGGTTTTTGATCTCGATCGTACTCATTTAAGTTCCCACTTTACACGCTATTTTTCAAAGAATACTACGGCACCGTCATAGGTAGACTCGATGAATTCCTTGATGGCATCGGAGCGAAGAACCGCTACCAGAGCCTTGATGGCATCATCGTTCTCACGGCCGTCGTAAACGGCGATGATGTTCACGTAGGTCTTTGCAGCTACGGAGTCGCTGGCTTCGTAAGCGATGGAGTCTCTGCCTACGGAGTAGCCTGCTTCCAGTGCGTAGTTACCGTTTAATACAACGTACTCTACTTCGTTTACGACTCTTGCAACCTGAGCTGCTTCAAGTTCCACGAACTCGATGTTGTAAGGGTTCTCAACGATATCATTTACGGTTGCGGTAAGACCTGCACCGTCGGT
>JAFUUM010000373.1 GCA_017477805.1 Lachnospiraceae bacterium | reverse complement strand
TCGTCGCCGATGTTGCCGGGGTTGATGCGGATCTTGTCTGCGCCGTTTTCCATGGCAAGAATGGCCATCCGATAGTCAAAATGGATATCTGCCACAAGCGGGATATGGATCTGCTTTTTGATCTCTGCCACCGCTTTTGCCGCTTCTTCCGTGGGAACCGTGCAGCGGATGATCTCGCAGCCCGCCTTCTCCAGCCTAAGGATCTGTTCTACCGTTGCCGCCACGTTCTCCGTGGGGGTGTTGGTCATGGACTGGATGGCGATGGGGGCTCCTCCTCCGATCACCACGTTACCGATATGAACCTGTCTGGTGTTTTCTCTTCTCATGACATCTCCTCTGTCTGTTTCTTGTCTATATTGGTCAACTTCTTGTTGTTTTCAGCTTGATAAATCAATATCTAGTGTATCATAAAGAGGCCCGACACGCGAGTGTCAGGCCCTGTTTTTCAAACGCTGTAAGCATGGGTACTTCAGGCAATGAGATCCGTGAATGCCCCTATCCATGCGGTACGAAATTTTTCTGCATCTGCATACCGCTCACCGGGCAGTATCTTCGTGCAGGTCTTTATCACTTCATAGATTTCTTTCGGGATCCGCTCATCCTCCACGGATGTGTCCACATATCCGGTAAGACATTCATAGAGACAGACTCCCAGGGAATAGATATCCGAGCGAACGGTGCTGCCCCTTCCGGACCACTGTTCCGGTGCGGCATAGCCGTAAGTCCCGCATACGCCTCCCGGCAGTCCTTCCGCCACCATATGAGCTGCGGTATCAAAATCCACCAGGCGGATGTGACCGTTATCCCCCAGAATAATATTCTCCGGTTTTAGATCCCGATAGATGATCCTTTCCGGTCCCCGATGGAGATTTTCCAGGATATCCGCCAGTTCCAAGCCCCAGTCAAAGACTTTCGAAAGCTTTGCCGGCCCCCGCTTCCGGATATAGGAAGCCAGGGTGATCCCTTCAACGAGTTCCATGATCACTACGTCACCGTAGTGAGATTTAAAACTGTCATAATAAAAGGGCGTAACGCCCTTCTTTGCGGACGATAAGATCCTTCTTTCCCTGTTGGCCGCGCTGTCGCTTACGTAGCACTTGGCCGCCAGTTCCCGACGGTATCTTCTGTCCCATACCCGATAGACGTTTCCCGAGGCACCGCTCCCGATGCACTCTTCTACCTCGTATCTTCCGTTTTTGCCGATCTTCATGGCAATCGATCCTCCGTAAAGCGCTCTCCGGGCGTTCTTTACAATGGACCTTTACCATCTTATCAAAGGGCTTTGACGTACACAAATGAAAAAAACATAAAAACCATTAAATCTTTACACCGGCGAATCCTCTTTGGAAGATTTGTGGATCCGGTGCAGAGCAAGAAGATCCATCAAAATAACAAAAACAATGAAAGTCTTCTCGAAAAAGGGCGTAGACTCCATGGCACAGAAATCATAGAACCCATGGAGGATAATGGGCAGGATCAGGGCAAACTTCAAAAAGAACCGGCTGGTGCTTTCATGGCCCATATGCTGGGCGCGTTTTGCCTGTCCAAAATAATAGCCGGAAAAGACGGCATTGATGGCATGGGCCGGGATAGCCGTCACGGCACGGATAAGGCCGGTGGTCAAACCTCCGGCAAGAACATACAGTATGTTTTCGGCCAGAGCAAATCCAAGACCGATGCAGACCGCGTAGACTATGGCATCAAACCGGTAATTGAATTTCCGGTGATCCCACATGAGTTTTTTGAGAAGGAAGTACTTCACGCCCTCTTCCGCCAGGGCGATGATGAGAAAGCAGTCCAGGAGGTTATAAAATGTACTGCCCTCGGGAAGCATAAGTTTTAAGAAAAACTCCAGCACCATCTCTACCAGGATCGCAGGAAGGATGGACACCATGCCGAACAGGATCAGACGGAAAAGAAGCCCGAGAGGCTCCTTTTCGATCTTGTCCGACTGATATACATATGCGATGAGAAAGATGGGCGGCAGCACCGCCACCAGCAGTAAGAGATTTGCTGAAGTCATGTCGTTCCTCTGTTTATCTAACGAAATAGTGCATGATGTCGTTATACATCACAAAGATCATCAATAAAAAGAAAAACACAAAACCGGCGAAGTGTACAACAGCTTCTTTTTCCGGGGATACGGGTTTGCCACGGATCAGTTCCACAAAGAGGAAGATCAGCCGTCCGCCGTCCAATGCCGGAAGGGGAAGCAGGTTCATGATCCCCAGGTTTACGGAAATGATCAGGATCAGGTTCAGCATGTTTAAGAACACCACCATGCCGCCGTAGGTCTTGCTTTCCTGATATGTATCTCCCACAACGTGGGCAATGCCAACGGGACCGCTCAAGCTGTCAGCGCCAAGTTGTCCGGTGACCAGCATCTGGAGGGATTTGATCACCATCTTAAAGGCGTACTCCGTCTCAAAAAAGCCGTAGCGTACCACATCAAGACCTTTGCAGGCGTAGCTTTCGCCGCCGCCCATGATGCCGAGATAATACCGGTTATCTTCCTCGCTGAACTTGGGAACGATAACGGTCTCATAGGTCTGACCATCACGCTCGTAGGTCACGGTCATGGATTTTCCTTTGAAGTTCAGGGCAGAATGCAGAGAGACTTCCCCGTATAAGTGGATGCTCTCACCGTTGATGCTTGTGATCTTATCCCCCACCTGCATGCCGGCTTCCGCCGCTGCAGAGTTCTCCATCATGCCCTGTACAACGGGCAGGGTCACACCACTGAGACCCACCAGGATCATACCCACGATAAAACCAAGGAGCAGGTTGAATAAGGGACCTGCGAAGATGATGGCGATCCTGGACCAGATGCCGGCCTGTAAAAAGGATCCGGGAGCGTTTTCTTTCTTTAAGTCTTCTTCCGTCACCGTCCCGCTTGCTTCCGGCCCCGGTGCTTCCGCTGCAGCTTCTTCTGCCTCATCCTTTTTCTTATCATCCGGCAGGATATCATCCATTCCGTCAAAGACACAGGCACCGCCAAAGGGAAGGGCCCGGATGGCATAAACGGTCTCACCTTTTTGAACGTGAAAGAGCATGGGACCCATACCAACGGAAAACTCCAGTACTCTCACGCCGTTTTTCTTGGCCACGATAAAATGGCCGAATTCGTGGGAAATGACCACGATGCTGAAGATCAGCAAAAATAAGATCAATGTAACTAACGAGTTCACGTGTTTCTCCTTACAGTTTTCTTCTTACGAAGTCCCTGGCTTCTTTTTCCGTATCCAGGATCTGAGTCAGATCCGGATCAGCGATCACTTTGTGCTGCTCCATGGCTTTCCCGATGATCTCCGGGATCTGCAGGAATCTGCACTTATGATCCAAAAACAGCGCCACCGCTTCTTCGTTGGCGGCATTAAAGACCGTAGGCATGGATCCGCCGGTACGGGCTGCTTCGTAAGCAAGCTTTAATCCCGTAAAGGTTTCGGGATCCGGTTCTTCAAAGGTCATGGTACCGACTTTGAACAGGTCCAGCTTATCCCCGGAAAGGGGCAGTCTGTCAGGATAAAACAGGGCATACTGGATGGGCAGCTTCATATCGGGAACACCCATCTGGCCGATGACTGCACCGTCGTCATACTCCACGGCGGAATGCAGGATGCTCTGGGGATGGACCACAACCTGGATCTTCTCCAATGGAACATCAAAGAGCCACTTTACTTCCATGACTTCCAGGCCCTTATTGACCAGGGTAGAGGAATCCACGGTGATCTTCCGACCCATGGACCAGTTGGGATGCTTTAAGGCATCTTCCAACGTCATGTGGGCAAGTTCTTCTTTGGTCTTACCGCGGAAAGGTCCGCCGGATGCGGTCAACAGGATCTTCCGGATCTGGCTTCTTTTCTCTCCCTGAAGGGACTGGAAAATGGCGCTGTGCTCGCTGTCCACAGGAAGGATGCGAACACCGTGTTCTTTCGCAAGCGGCATGATCAGATGACCTGCCGTTACCAGGGTTTCCTTATTGGCAAGAGCGATCTCTTTGCCGTTTTTGATGGCTTCCATGGTGGGACGTATGCCGATCATCCCAACCACCGCGGTCACCAGGGTTTCCACCTCTTCCATGGCGGCCATCTTTAACAGGCCGTCCATGCCTGCAGCAACTTCCACGGGAAGGTCCGCGATCTTTGTCTTTAAGGAAGCAGCTGCTTCCTCATCCCACAGAACTGCAAGTTTGGGCCGAAACTCCCGCACCTGCTTTTCCAATAAGTCTACATTTCTTCCGGCTGCCAGTGCAGTGATCTGCAGGCGGTCCGGATTATCTCTGACGATCTCAAGGGTCTGGGTTCCGATGGAACCGGTGGACCCCATTACACCGATTTTTTTCATATTTGTGTCCCTCAATTCTTTTTTTGCGATGACGGATTGCTCCATTGCTTCGCAATTTCCGCAATCCTGAGAACGCTCGGAATTCGCAAGCTTGCTTTGCAAACGCTTCTTCCTCGCGTTCTTTGGGTCCCAAGGTCAATGTCTCGTTTGTGCGAGCACAACTCGACACTGACTTTGGTCCCCTTTTCATCGCATTATCCTACTTGCTTCAAAGATCACCACCGCAAGGAAATAGGTGGCGGGAGCCGTAAAGATCACACTGTCGAAACGGTCCATGATGCCGCCGTGGCCGGGAATGAGATTGCCGTAGTCCTTCAGGTTCTTATCCCGCTTGATGGCGGAAGCGGCAAGGTCTCCCACCATGGAGATCAAGGCTCCCAGGCCGCAGATCAGAGCGCAGCCCAGTACCAGAGAGATATCCGGATACTTTCGGGAGAACAGCACCGCTGCGAACACCGCACCGATGATGGCAGAACCTGCCACACCGCCGATGGCGCCTTCGATGGATTTCTTGGGGCTGAGGATGGGTGACATCTTGTGCTTTCCGATGAGCTTGCCCACGCAGTATGCGCAGGTATCGCAGCCCCAGGAACTGATGAGGATCAGCCACACGATGTACTCTCCCATTTCCATATTCCGGGTCAGGTCAATGTAGGAAAGCATGAGGGGCGCATACAGAAAGGAAAAGACAGTCTCCGTGATCTCTTCCGCATGAAGCTTCGGATAGGAAAACACGTACAAAAACATGCAGGCAAAGAACACCAGCAGGATAATGATAAGGGTGATGGCAAACTGTTCCAGCTGCCAGGTCCTGCAGCACCAGATGCTGATATACAAAAAGAAGATGGCGGTATAGCCGATGGCAACGAGGGATCTGTGCTCCGGGGTCTTCTTGTTCAGACCGAAGGCCCGTACCAGTTCCAGATAGCCCACGCTGGAAACGAACCAGAGGGCGATATCAAGAACGGGACCTCCCAGTATAATAACGCAGATCGCGATCACAAGCAGCAGAACACCGCTGATCAGTCTTGTTCGGAACATTATTCCTCCTTCACGCCGCCATATCGTCTGTCGCGGCGGCTGTATGCTTCTACTGCTTTATAAAGTTCCTCTTCCGTAAACTCGGGCCAGGGAACTTCCGTGAAATAAAACTCACTGTAAGAGAGCTGCCACATGAGGAAATTGCTGAGGCGAAGCTCATAAGAGGTACGGATCAGAAGGTCGGGATCCGGGATCCCTGCGGTATCCAAGTGCTGAGAAATGGTCTCCTCCGTTACCTCGGAAGGATCCAGGGTACCGGCTTTGATCTCTTCTCCGATCTTCGTCACAGCCCGGCGGATCTCATCCCGGGACCCGTAATTTAACGCAATGGAGAAAGTGATACCGGTGCAGACTTTCGTGGTCTCTTCCAGATAAGCCATGCTCTCCTGAAGATCCGGGCTCAGGGCCGTTCTGTCACCGATAAAGCGTACCCGCATATTCTCTTTTACGGCGGATTTTAAGAGCTTTTTCATGTACTGATGGAGCAGATCCATCAGGGTATTTACCTCTGTCTCCGACCGTTTCCAGTTCTCCGTGGAAAAGGCGTACATGGTGATATAGCGGATGCCCATGCGGTCGGCTGCCCGGCAGATGGGCTCCACGTTCTTGGCGCCCTGCATATGTCCATAGGTCCTGGGCATGCCCTTTTTCTTGGCCCATCTTCCGTTTCCGTCCAGGATGATGGCAATATGATTCGGGATCTTCAATCCTTCGAGATTTTCCTGCATTCCGGTTTTCCCTCTTCAAAATTTGGGGCAGATACCATCCGATATCCGCCCCCTATCATTTTTCTTAATGTCGAACCTTTGACCTTATACGGTCATGATCTCCTTGGACTTCTTGTCCATGAGGTCATCAATGGTCTTGATATATCCGTCAGTCAGCTTCTGAAGCTTGTCCTGAAGATCTGCAACTTCGTCCTCGGAAACTTCGGCTTTCTCCAGTTTCTTTAAGGCATCGTTGCCGTCTCTTCTTACGTTTCTGACTGCTACTTTACCGTCTTCGGCTTTCTTTTTCACTTCTTTTACAAGGTCTTTACGACGCTCTTCCGTCAATTCCGGGAATACCAGTCTGATCACGCTGCCGTCGTTGGAAGGAGTGATACCCACATCGGATGCCAGGATGGCTTTCTCGATGTCCTTGATCAGGCTCTTTTCCCAGGGCTGGATCTGGATCATACGTGCCTCGGGAACGGTGATGTTACCCACCTGCTGAAGAGGAGTGGGTGTGCCGTAATAATCCACGCGGATCTTGTCCAGAACGTGGGGATTGGCTCTTCCCGCTCTGATGGTGGCATAATCCTGTTCCAGGAAATCCACCGTCTTTTTCATTTTTTCATCATAGACTTTTAAACGTTCATCCATAATTTTTGCCTCCTGCCACGGTTATACGGTGACAACGGTACCGTTGAATTTTCCCTGAACCGTATTCACAATGCTGTTTTCTTCATTCAGACCGAATACCCACATGGGCATATGATTATCTCTTGCGAGGATGGACGCTGTCATGTCCATTACCTGCAGGTTCTTTGCGATCACTTCGTCGATGGAAACTTCATCATACTTCTTGGCGTTGGGGTTTACTCTGGGATCAGAGTCATAGACACCGTCCACAGCCTTTGCCAGCAGGATCACTTCCGCTTCCACTTCCACTGCCCGGAGAACCACGCCGGTATCCGTGGAGAAATAGGGATGACCCGTACCGCCTGCAAAAAATACCACCTGGCCGTCGGCGAAATACTTGTTTGCTCTGTCCTTGGAGAAGAGCTTGGTAAAGCTTCCGACTTCAAAGGGAGTGAGGATATTGGTCTTCATCCCGGTGCTGCGAAAGATCTCGGAAACGTAGATGCAGTTCATGACAGTTGCCAGCATACCGATCTGGTCCGCTTTGGTCCGGTCGATGTTTTCGCTGGTACGGCCTCTCCAGAAGTTTCCGCCGCCGATGACGATACCAACCTCAGTGCCGGCATCCAGAAGTTTTTTCACCTGCAGAGCAACACCGCGGACGGTCTCTTCGTCAAATCCGGTCTTCTTCTCCCCGGCCAGCGCTTCGCCGCTGAGTTTCAGCATGATCCTTTTCATCATGATTTCTTACCGCTCTTCTTGGGTACAAGGTTATCAAAGAAAGAGGTAGGGCTTACATCAGCATAGCACTGAGAGCACATACCCTCGATCACGGCACCGTTGTTGATCTGTACGGATTTGGACTTGATGTCTCCCATGACGATGGCAGTTGCATCCAGGATCACGGGACCGTGAACATCAATATCACCCTTTACGGCACCTGCGATCACTGCACTGGTACCATAGATGTTGCCAATGATGATGGAATTCTGCCCGATCTTCAGGCTGCCCTCACTGTGTACTTCACCGGTGATACGTGCCTTTTCGGTATAGAACTCTGCAGCTTTTGAATTGCCGGTAATGGAACCGGATACGTTCAGTTTTCCCATGATATCGATATTACCCTGCACGGTACCTACTACTTCCAGAGAACCCTGGGAGCTGATGTCACCCTTGATGGACATACCGGATGTTACGATAGCAGTCTCATCCGCTGCATGGCTGCTTGCTGCAGGTGTGCTGAAAAGTTTCTCTGT
>JAFUUM010000372.1 GCA_017477805.1 Lachnospiraceae bacterium | reverse complement strand
AGGATTTTGGGTGTCAAACTTCCGGGAGGACGACCTCTGGAGACTGACGGAAAAAGGCATTGATGTGAGCAATCCCGTTCTCGCGGGATTTCTCTTATCTTCTTAGCCCGGACACATTGAAAACAGGGGAACATTGTACTATATTTAAGAAAGAGTGTTTATGCAGTGATTCGGGACTAACCGATGGTTTTTGACGGGGGAAATTATGGTTACAGTAGCGGAATTGTTAAAACAGGCAAAGGAGATGGTGGCTTCCGACCTTCATATCACCGTAGTTACGCCGCCCAAGGTACGTATCAACGGTAAATTGACGACCCTTGATTTTCCCAGGATGATGCCGCCGGATACCATGGCTGCCGTAATGGAAGTCATGAATGACCAGCAGAGAGAGGTCTTTGAGGAAAAGGGCGAGATCGATATGTCCTATGCGGTCCCCGAAATGGGCCGTTTCCGTGTGAATGCCTTTAAGCAGAGAGGTACTGCCGCCATGGCCATCCGTCTGGTGGGTACTTCCGTGCCCGAGGCTTCTGCCCTTGGTATTCCCGATTCCGTTGTGGATCTTTACAGCAAAAAGAGAGGTCTGATCCTGGTCACCGGTCCTACGGGTTCCGGTAAATCCACCACCCTTGCGGCTCTCATCGATCAGGTCAACAAAAACAGAGAGTGCCACGTGATCACTCTGGAAGACCCCATCGAGTTTTTGCACAGACATAACAAGAGCATGGTCAATCAGCGTGAGGTTGGTCTTGATACCGTAAGCTACAGTGATGCTTTAAGAGCAGCCCTCCGTGAAGATCCCGATGTTATCCTCGTAGGTGAGATGCGTGACTTCGAGACCATGAGCGTTGCCATTACCGCAGCTGAGACGGGACACCTGATCCTGTCCACCCTGCACACCAGTTCCGCGGCGGATACGGTGGACCGTGTCATCGACGTATTCCCGCCTCATCAGCAGCAACAGGTCAGGATCCAGTTTTCCAACGTCCTGACGGCAGTTGTGTGTCAGCAGCTGATCCCCAAGGCAGACGGCAGCGGACGTGTTGCAGCCTTTGAAGTCCTGCTGGCAAATCCCGCTATTCGAAATCTGATCCGTGAAGGAAAGTCCCATCAGCTCCTTTCCGTGATCCAGACCAATCGGAAAGAGGGCATGATCTCCATGGACGAGTCCATCATGCAGCTTTACGAAGCAGGAAAGATCAGCAAAGAGATGGCCATCCAGTTCGCGGCGGAGCAGGACCGTATGGAAGCAAGACTGAACGGAACACCCATGCCAAACGGAAACGCAGGCGCAGCCCCTGCAGGAAGCGTAAACTTTGCGGCATCCCCGATGGGTGGAACTTCTCCCGCAGGCGGAGCAAAACAGGAAGACAAAAAAGGCTTTGGCCTCTTTGGCAGATAAACAAAGTATTCAAAAGGCAGGATGCGGCAGACGCCGCTCTTGCCTTTTTTTGATTCCTTGGGTAAAATGTGCTCATCAAAGGATTTCCCGATCCTTATTTTCTTTGATCCGGTTTCGGATCCCATTCCATTTTTTTATTCCATTCAGGGTCCTTTTGGATTCCGCAAAGACTACGAGAACAGGAGGTTTTATGTTCAGCAATATCATATCCGCCGGGATCATTGGCGTCAGCAGTTTTCTGGTCCAGGTGGAAACGGATCTTTCCACGGGCATGCCATGCTTTGAGATGGTGGGCATGGCGGGAAGTTCCGTAAAAGAAGCCAGGGAGCGGGTGAAAGTGGCTCTAAAGAACAACGGCTTTCATCTGCCGCCGGTGCACATTACCGTCAATCTTTCTCCCGCGGATGTACGGAAAGATTCCACGGCTTACGATCTGCCAATTGCCATCGGGCTTTTGCAGGCCATGGAGGAGATCCCACCGGAAAGTACGGAAGGGACGTTGATCGCAGGAGAACTGGGACTGGATGGAGAGATCAAATCCGTTAAGGGGATCCTGCCCATGGTGATGGAAGCCTGCAAACGGGGCATCAGGCGATGTATCATTCCCGAGGCAAACCTGAAAGAAGGGGCCGTGGTAAAGGGAATGCAGGTGTACGGAGCATCCACCGTCGGAGAAGTCCTTGCATTTTTGAAAGGTGATCCGGAGGCCGCCTTAAAGACCGAACAGATCGATGTGGAAGCCCTGTTACAGACCCGGAGCGATGGAGAAGATGACTTTAAGGATGTGAAAGGCCAGGAGGTCCTTCGCCGTGTATCTCTCATTGCTGCAGCGGGCTTTCATCATTTCCTGATGATCGGTGCCCCCGGTGCCGGAAAGACCATGATCGCAAGACGGATCCCTTCGATCCTGCCGGAACTGACGCCGGAGGAATGCCTTGAGGTCTCTTCCGTGTACTCCGTGGCAGGAAAATTGAAGGGAGAAGGGGGGCTTGTCACAAGACGTCCCTTTTTGTCGCCCCATCATACCATCTCGGAAAAGGCGCTGACGGGAGGTGGAAACGTACCTAAGCCGGGCGTTATTTCGCTTGCCCACAGAGGGGTTCTTTTTCTGGATGAATTGCCGGAGTATAAACGCCAGACCATCGATCTTTTAAGGCAGCCTTTGGAAGACAAGGAGATCCAGATCGTCAGGATGGGCGGAAACTATGTCTATCCCACGGATTTTCTTTTGGTCTGTGCCATGAATCCCTGTCCCTGCGGATATTTTCCGGACCGAAACAAATGCAGATGCTCGGATAACGAGATCCGAAAGTACCTGGGGCGGATCTCCGGACCCATCCTGGACCGGATCGATATGGTCACTTCCGCACCGAAGGTGGAATTTGATCAACTTCAGGGCGCCGGCGGCGGAGAGAGCAGCGAGACCATGCGGGAAAAGATCGGTGTGGCAAGAAAGATGCAAAAGCGCCGCTATGCCCGGACAAAGATCCGGTTCAATTCCGAGCTTTCCGCCCAGCAGTTAAAACGGTATTGCACCCTTGGAGAGACGGAGGAAAAATGTGCCAGGGATCTTTACGAGAGTATGGACCTATCCGCCAGGGGCTATCACAGGCTCCTGCGGGTGGCGAGGACCATAGCGGATCTTGAAGAGCAGGAACAGATCAGGACAGAGCATTTGCTGGAAGCAGCACTTTACAGGAGGGCAGATGAAACCTATTGGGGAATGCAATGACAACGTGTATTTTCATGCACTGTCCACGTGTTTTACCGTCACACGGGAAGCGCATATAAAACTGTTAAAGGAATTTGGCAGTGCGAAAGCCTTTTATGAAGCACCTGCAGCCTGGCTCAAAGAGTACCTGCAGCCCAGGGAGATCAGGCTCCTGGAAGAACTCAGAGAAAAGACGGATGTGGGCGTTTTCTATGGCGAATTGGAAAGGAAGGGGATCCGGCATGTGGGATACGGACAAAAGGGGTATCCGGAAAAACTTCTGGAGATCCCGGGTGCGCCGTTATCTCTATATTATATTGGTGATCTTCCGGCCCCGGAGGAACCGGCGGTGTCCATCATCGGTGCCAGGGTATGTTCCTCCTACGGGAAGCACACGGCGGAACTCTTTGCGGAGAGACTTGCGGCAAACGGGGTGAGCGTGATCAGCGGCATGGCCATGGGCATCGATGGCATCGCTCAGAGCGCAGCCGTGAGGGTAGGGGGAAAAAGTTACGGAGTCCTTGGATGCGGGGTGGATGTGATCTATCCCCAGAGCAACAGAAGACTATATGATGCATTGATCGGTGGCAGCGGAGGGGTATTGTCCGAATATCCTCCGGGTACGGCGGCACAGCCTGCCTATTTTCCGCCACGCAATCGTATCATCTCTGCGCTCTCCGATATCCTTTTGGTGGTGGAGGCCCGGGAAAAGTCCGGTACCATGATCACCGTGGACATGGCGTTGGAGCAGGGCCGGGAGATCTATGCCATTCCCGGCCGGATCGTGGATGAACTCTCCGCAGGCTGTCACAGGCTCATCAGACAGGGTGCGGGTCTTGCCTCTTCTCCGGCGGATCTTTTGGAGGAGCTTTCCAAAAAGAGACCGCTCCCCGCGGTTGACACCGGAGAAAGCAAAAACAGTTTCGGTGATGCATCTTCGGTAAAGGCTCCTGTGCCTCCTGGGCTGACCCCGGAAGAAAAGATCCTCTGGAGTTATCTTTCCGAAGATCCGAAAGAGACGGAAGAGATCTTTGCTGAGATGGCAAAAATGGGCGACCACCCTATGGAAATACGGGAATTGATGGTTCATCTCATGGGGCTATACGCACGCGGATTTTTGACAAGAGAGGAAGGGGGCTTTCGAAAAAAGACTTGAAACGCAAAAAATTATATTGTATATTACTTCTCGATTTCTTAAATGAAAGAGGAGAAGGGAAAACAGTTCATGGCAAAAAATCTTGTGATCGTGGAATCACCCGCAAAGGTGAAGACCATCAAAAAGTTTTTGGGGAAAAATTATGAAGTCGCTGCCAGCAACGGACATGTAAGGGATCTGCCCAAGAGTCAGCTGGGTATCGACGTGGATCACGATTTTGAACCGAAGTACATCACCATCAGAGGAAAAGGCGATGTTCTTGCGGCGCTTCGCAAGGAAGTGAAAAAAGCAGATAAGATCTATCTGGCAACGGACCCGGATCGTGAGGGAGAAGCCATCAGCTGGCATTTATATTATGCCCTGAAGCTGGAAGATAAGGTCGTAAAACGAATCACATTCAATGAGATCACCCAGAGTGCGGTGAAGGAGTCTTTGAACCAGGCCCGTGATATCGATATGGATCTGGTGGATGCACAGCAGACAAGACGTATCCTCGACCGTATCGTGGGTTACCGGATCTCTCCCCTTTTATGGGCAAAGATCAAGAGAGGTTTATCCGCAGGCCGTGTGCAGTCTGTGGCTCTTCGCATCATCTGCGACAGAGAAGAGGAGATCGCTGCGTTTATCCCTACGGAATACTGGAGCCTGGAAGCGCAGCTGAAGGTGGCGGGTGAAAAGAAGCCCCTGGTTGCAAAATACTACGGCACCAATGATAAAAAGACCGAGATCAATGATAAAAAGCAGGCAGATGCCCTGGTAAAGAAACTCCGGAATGCAGAGTTCAAAGTAACGGAGATCAAGGACGGCGAGCGTTCCAAGAAAGCCCCCCTTCCTTTTACAACCTCCACCCTGCAGCAGGAAGCCAGCAAGGTCCTGAACTTCTCTACCCAGAAGACCATGCGTCTTGCCCAGCAGCTCTATGAGGGTATCGAGATCAAGGGCGAAGGTACCTACGGTATCATCACCTACTTAAGAACCGATTCCACCAGACTTTCCGAAGAAGCGGAAGTCATGGCAGAGAAGTATATCACCGAGACCTACGGAGAAAAGTATTATTCCTCCGAGGTCAGAAAACAGAAAAAAGAGCAGAAGATCCAGGATGCTCACGAAGCCATCCGTCCCACCAATATGTGGAACACCCCGGAGAAGCTCAAAGAGTCCCTTTCCCGGGATCAGTACAAACTCTATCAGCTGATCTGGAAGCGCTTTGCGGCCTGCCGTATGAGCTCTGCCCTTTATACCACCACCGCCATGAAGATCCAGGCGGAGGATGAAGTATTCCATGTTTCCGCAAGCAAACTGGCTTTCGACGGTTTCCTGAAAGTTTATGTTCGGGAAGAGGATAAGGAAGAAGAGAACGTGCTCAGCAGCCATGTGGCAAAGGGCGATAAACTGACCCTTGAAAAACTGGATCCCGAGCAGCACTTTACCCAGCCTCCCGCACATTATACCGAGGCATCCCTGATCCGTACCATGGAGGAACTGGGCATCGGCCGTCCCAGTACTTATTCTCCCACACTGACCACTATTCTGGGCAGACGTTACGTAACGAAGGAGAACAAGAATATCTACGTTACCGAACTGGGCGAGGTCGTAAACCGGATGATGAAGGAGTCCTTCCCCTCCATCGT
>JAFUUM010000371.1 GCA_017477805.1 Lachnospiraceae bacterium | reverse complement strand
ACCGACGGTGGCATACCAGGGGTTCACATCTTCTCCGCACATGGTACGGCACTGGAAGAAGCTGTCGGGATCTGCACTGTCGGGATCCACTGCTTCATTGACAACATCCCAGCAGTAGATGACGCCGGGGTATTCGGTCTGTACGTGAGTCAGAAGCTGCTGAATATAACTCTCCATACGAAACAGCATGGTCTCCTTGTCCACGAACTCTCCCTCGGAAGAATAGCCTTCCTTAAAGAACCAGTCGGGAGCCTGAGTATGCCACACCAGGGTGTGACCACGCATCTTCATGCCGTTTTCCTTACACCACTGAAGGGTGGGATCGATGGAATAAAATGCAAGGGCGGGAGCACCGTCCCCCTCTGCCAGGCTCTTCTGGGAGCCCATCTGATCCAGGATATAGCCGCTCTTCATGAGGTTTGTCATGGTGCAGCTGTTAAAGTGCTTCGCAGACAGTTCCATGTACTGCGGGATGTTCAGGGTCTGATTGTCCGGGGTGCTTCCGTTGATGCCCACACCCAATGTAAAATAATCCGCTGCCAGATCCTTTAAAGAGCCTTCCCAGACTTCTTCGGTCTCTGTCTCTGTTTCCACGGCAGTCTCAGTCGCGTTAGTTTCTGTGGCAGTTTCCGCAGCCGTCTCTGTTGCTGCTGTTTCCGCTACGCTTTCTGCCGCTGCCGTTTCAGTTGTTTTTCCGGTCTCTCCGCAGCCTGCTGCCATCAGCGTCGCTGCCATGAAACCAATGAGTAAATAGGTTTTCTTCATGTTCCTTCCTCTTTTCTCCTCTTTTCTCCCCTTTTCAAACTTCATCAGTATATAACAAAAACCGACTGCCAATCCGCAGTCGGTTTGCTCTTTTTTTCTCATATTTTGCCTTCGACTCTCCGGCTTCATCCGAAAACGAAGTATCGTATCTTAGGATACCTTCTGTCCGCTCTTCCGGTAGTCCGTATACTCGGCAGTATGGAGCGCGTCATTTGCCATCTCCACCATCTCCTGTGTGGGGGACTTGGTATCCTTCAGAGAATAGGGGATCCCCAGTTTCTCATATTTTTCGATGGCCATACCGTGATAAGGCAGGACCTCTACCCGTTCCACATTCTCCAAGGTAGAAATAAAGCTGTGGAGTTCCTCCAGCTTTTCCTTATTGTCATTGATGCCCGGGACCAGTACGTGGCGGATCCACACGGGCTTTCTGCGATCGGATAAATACTTTGCCAGCTTCAGGATGTTCTTATTGGAACGTCCCGTTAAGGCGATGTGATCTTCTTCCGTAAAAGCTTTTAGATCTAAAAGGAAAAGATCCGTTACCGCAAGGAGTTTGTCAAATTCTTCAAGGTACTCCTTCTCCATGGAAAAGGGTTCTCCCGCGGTATCAAGACAGGTGGATACGCCGTCTCCCTTGGCACGGGTAAAAAGCTCCGTCACAAAGCCCATCTGCAAAAGGGGTTCTCCGCCGCTGACAGTGATGCCTCCGTCCTTTTTCCAGTAGGTGCGGTATCTTCTTGCTTTGGCATAAGCCGCTTCCGCGGTCATGGCTGTGCAGCCAAGCTTTGCTGCCTGTTCGGGATCCTGGCAGATGCCCCAGGTCTCGGGGTTATGGCAGTACTTACAGCGAAGTCTGCAGCCCTGCAAAAAGAAGATAAAGCGTATTCCCGGCCCGTCTACGGAGCCGAAGGTTTCCGTATTGTTGATGTATCCGATCATGGAGCCTGACTCCTTATCATGAAATCCCGGGCCTGAACTTGATCAGACCCGGGCAGTTTTCGTTTCGACTTTCTTACAGGGAAGTGTGGAAGGTACGGTTGATCACATCCAGCTGCTGTTCTTTCGTGAGGTCGATGAACTTCACGGCATAACCGGATACGCGGATGGTGAAGTTTGCGTACTCGGGTTTCTCGGGATGCGCCATGGCATCTTCCAGTTTCTCTCTTCCGAAGACGTTGACATTCAGATGATGTGCCTTCTGATCAAAGTATCCGTCAAGGACAGTCACCAGTTTCTCCTTACGCTCTTCTTCGTCATGTCCGAGCGCGGAGGGGGTCATGGTCTGGGTGTTGGAGATACCGTCCAGAGCCCACTCGTAAGGAAGCTTTGCAACAGAGTTCAGGGAAGCCAGCAGACCGTTCTGCTCTGCCTGGTAGCTGGGGTTAGCACCGGGAGCAAAAGGAGTCCATGCTCTTCTTCCGTCAGGCAGGTTACCGGTGTACTTACCGTAAACCACGTTGGAAGTAATGGTGAGGATGGAGGTGGTGGGCTCAGAATCTCTGTAAGTGTGACGCTTCTTGATGTCCTTTAAGAAGGTCCGGAGCAGCCATACGCCGATCTCATCGGCACGGTCATCGTCGTTACCGTATTTGGGGAAGTCGCCCTCGATGACGTAGTCTTCCGCAAGACCGTTCTCACCGCGGATCACCTTGACCTTTGCGTACTTGATGGCGGATAAGGAGTCAACCACGTGGGAGAAACCTGCGATACCGGTAGCAAAAGTACGTCTTACATCGGTATCGATGAGAGCCATCTCAGCAGCCTCATAGTAGTATTTGTCGTGCATGTACTGGATCAGGTTCAGGATGTTGACATACAGACCTGCCAGCCAGTCCAGCATCACTTCGTATTTCTTCATTACTTCATCGTAGTCAAGGTACTCGGAAGTAATGGGTGCGTAAGCAGGGCCTACCTGGGTGCCGTACTTCTCGTCCACACCACCGTTGATAGCGTACAGCAGGCACTTAGCAAGGTTTGCTCTTGCTCCGAAGAACTGCATCTCCTTACCGGTCTGGGTTGCGGATACGCAGCAGCAGATGGAGTAATCATCACCCCATACAGGCTTCATGACATCGTCATTCTCATACTGAACGGAGCTGGTGTCCACAGAGATCTTTGCTGCATAGTTCTTGAAGTTCTCAGGCAGCTTGGAAGAGTACAGTACCGTCAGGTTGGGTTCGGGAGAAGGTCCCATGTTCTCCAGGGTGTGGAGGAAACGATAGTCGTTCTTGGTGACCATGCTCCTGCCGTCTACGCCGATACCTGCAACTTCCAGGGTAGCCCATACGGGGTCGCCGGAGAACAGTTCGTTGTAGCTCTGGATCCGGGCGAACTTCACCATTCTGAACTTCATGGTCAGGTGATCGATGAGTTCCTGTGCCTCTGCTTCCGTCAAGGTTCCGTTTGCCAGATCTCTCTCGATATAGATATCCAGAAAGGTGGAGATACGTCCAACGGACATAGCCGCACCGTTCTGGGTCTTAACAGCTGCAAGATAACCGAAGTACAGCCACTGTACAGCTTCTTTTGCGTTTTTCGCGGGGCCGGAGATGTCGTAGCCGTAGCTCTCAGCCATCTTCTTCATGCCTTCCAGGGCACGGATTTGCTCAGCCAGCTCTTCTCTCTGACGGATCACGTTATCGGTCATGGTGCCGTCGCCGCAGTTTGCCTTGTCTTCTTTCTTCCAGGCAATGAGCTGATCGATACCGTACAGGGCAACTCTTCTGTAATCGCCAACGATACGGCCTCTGCCGTAGGTATCGGGCAGACCGGTGATGATGTGAGTATGACGTGCAGCCTTCATCTCATCGGTGTAAGCGTCAAATACAGCCTGGTTGTGGGTCTTGTGATATTCGGTAAACACCTTGTGAAGATCGGGATCGGGTTCGTAGCCGTACATCTTCAGAGCTTCCTCGGCCATCTTGATACCGCCGTAGGGCATGAATGCTCTCTTTAAGGGTTTGTCCGTCTGGAGTCCCACGATCTGCTCCAGATCTTTCATGGACTCATCAATATAGCCGGGGCCGTAGGAAGTAAGAGAAGAAACGATCTTTGTCTCCTCTTCCAGCACACCGCCGTTCTCGCGCTCTGCTTTCTGCAGTTCCTGAAGTCTTCCCCATAATTTATTGGTCGCATCCGTGGGTTCGCAAAGGAAACTCTCGTCACCGTCGTAAGGGGTGTAGTTGCTCTGGATGAAGTCACGAACATTGCACTCTTCTCTCCAAAGCCGTCCTTCAAAACCATTCCAGCAGTTTTCGTTTTCCAGCATTGTAAGTCCTCCTTGATAAAGCCATTTGTTTCAACATCTTGTGGCTTTGTTCACAAAATCACAACATATTGTGCTCGAGAGCAAACGCCACGCTTACAAAGATACCATATTGTCAAGGAGGATGTAAAGAGACAAATCGTAGAAATTTAGAGGATTTTTGGACGGTTCTTGATAAAAAACAGAGAGAAGATCAAAAAAACGCCTCATCAGCGTATGCCGATGAGGCAGATAGGTTCTGCTTTTCCCTGAACACCGATTTTGGAAAAGAGACTTGTAAGATCGGGAAAACTTTCCGTCACCCCTGCATTGTGGGGTCTGTAGGAAACTGTGCCCCCATCACGACGGACGGTAATGCAGATGGTGTGGATCATATCCCGAAGGCTGTACTTTTTGTTGTAGTAAGTCAGGATCATTACCTTGGAATGGCTGGCGATCCTGTTGTACTGGGTCTT